>NZ_JAELUD010000068.1:0-20817 GCF_016429185.1 Aquitalea sp. ASV11 | reverse complement strand
TCCCGAACAGGACCGTGAAACGCCTTAGCGCCGATGATAGTGTGGCATTCGCCATGTGAAAGTAGGACACCGCCAGACTCCCCATTCGAAGCCCAGCTCAACCGAGCTGGGCTTTGTGCTTTTGGGCTCGCCCATACTCTCCTCAGTCAGTCTCCACGATTGCATCGGCATGGCCGGTGATGACACGCCCCCCTTACCCGGCATTGCCAAACCGCTATGATTAAGGCCGGTCCACGACTGGAGGATGCATTGTGTCTAGCCTGTTGTTGCGTGTGTTTGTCTTGTGCACCTGGTTGCTGAGCCATCCGCTGATGGCTGCGGAGCCGCGTTTGTCTCCCGATGCCTGGGAGCAGCAGCGCACCCTGGTTTTGGCCGGGCAACCGGTTTATCTGTTTTTGGGTAAAGAGGGTGAGCTTACTGCACCACAACGTGTGGTGCGTGTGGAAGCGCGGATGCGTGGCCTGGAAGCCGCAGATGCGGCGTTTCCCGTACAGGCCACGCCGTATGGTAATGGGGCAAATACTGCTTACCGGATATCGGTGAACGGCAAGCCATTGTTCAATATCATCGCCGATGATCTGGACCCGGCTGATGGCCTGAGCCTGCAACAATCCGCCAGCAATGTGGTGGAACGGCTGAATCGATTACGGCGTAACTATTTGCAGGAGCACTCCTCCGGGGCGCTAGCCATCGCCTTTGGCTATGGCATTGCGGGGACGGTCGTATTTGTCGGCATGCTCTATCTTGTGTTGCGCCTGCGGCGCCATGCCTTGCGGCGCTTGCCTTTGCACCCGGATAAGCTCCCTGGCTGGATTCGGGCGCGTGTCAGCTTGCGCGGTATGGTGTTGCGGGCCGAAGGTGGCATCATCAATCTGACTACCGCGCTCTGCATCCTGTTCCTGAGCTATCTGTGGCTGACCTGGTTGCTGGCCCGCTTTCCGTATACCTTGCCATGGAGCCGGCGCCTGGGGGCATTCCTGTGGACGCTGGTGAGCGCATTGCTCGATAACACGGCTTCGGCCATTCCCGGTTTGCTGACGGTATCGCTGATATTTCTGTTTGCCCGTTTGTTGTCACGTGGCTTGCGCCTGGTGTTCGGCATGGTCGAACGAGGCCAGTTACGCTTTCCCGGCCTGCATCCTGAAACGGCGGGTGCCACCCGTCGCTTGCTGGGTGTGGTGTTGTGGTTGTTGGCACTGACCATTGCCTACCCATATTTCCCGGGTGCGGATTCCGATGCCTTCAAAGGCATGAGTGTGTTCTTCGGCTTGCTGGTGACCTTGGGTTCGGCGGGCATCATGAATCATGCAATGAGCGGCCTGGTCCTGGTGTATTCCCGTGCCTTGCGTGCAGGCGACTACGTACGCATTGGCGATGTGGAAGGGTATGTGACCGAGCTGAGTGCCTTGTCCACCAAGGTGATGACGCGTCAGGAGCATGAGGTCACCCTGCCCAATGCCGTGGTGGTGGGCGGCAAGGTGGAGAATTACAGCCGGCCAAGTCAGGGGCGCGGGCTGGCTTTGACCACGGTGGTGTCGATTGGCTATGACACGCCATGGCGGCAAGTGCAGGCCATGCTGGAGCTGGCAGCGCACCGCACGCCGACAGTGGATGCAAGACAGCCCATCCAGGTCCGTCAGCTGAAGCTGCAGGATTTTTATGTCGAGTACGAGCTGCAGGTGAATATCCTGCCGGACACACTACCCGTCGATCTGTTTACCGCCCTGCACGGGCATATACAGGATGTGTTCAATGAGTTTGGTGTGCAGATCATGTCTCCGCACTTCCGTGCCCAGCCGGCACAGCCGGTGATCGTGCCGCTGCAAAATTGGTATGCCGCCCCGGCGACTCCACCCGAACCACCACAAGAAACGCGCTGACTAAAGGCAGGATGCGCGATTTGCCTGGTAATTACTTTAATTTCATTCTGTTTTTATCAAGCATTACCAGGGTAATGCTTGCTCCGGAGTGATGCGGGCTGCTATACCAATAGCGTAAACGCCCGCATTGCTACCGGCCTTGAAATCCGGTGGACATTGCATTCCTGAGGAGTCCGCAATGCCGCCACCCCTGAGATTATTGATCCTGGAAGACCAGGTCATCCTGCGCAAGCTGATTTCCCGTCAGACCGGCTTCTTCAGCCGGCAAGCCACGACTATCGATGAATTCAGCGACCCCGCCGAAGCGCTGCGCAGTGCAGCGGAAAACAGTTACGACCTGATCATCACCGATATCGGCATTCCCGGGATGAGCGGGATCGACTTCATCAAGAACCTGACGGCTATCGGTTGCCGGGCATCCTTGCTCATCATATCCGGCTACGACAGTCGCATCCTGCATGCCATCGTGCGCATGGCGCGCGGTCAGGGCATGCCCAGTGTGCATTTCCTGTGCAAGCCATACAGCATTGACCAGTTCCTGCATCAGCTCAATGCGGTTTTTGCCGACATGGAGCAGCAGGCTGGCAGTACCCCGCTGGATCCACAGCAGTTGTGGCATGACTGTGCTGGGGCACCACTGGCGCTGGAATTTCGCCCGGTACTGGATGATGAGCAGCGTCAGCTCCGGGCTGTGCAGGTTGCCGCCTTGCAATTGCCAAGCGGCCTGTTGCCACTGGACGCCGGGTTTTACCGACAGCTGGCCAGTAACCCGCAGCTTCCGGTGCTGATTCTGGAAATGGTGATGGAGCGCCTGGTGCAGGTTCTGGTTGGTATTCCCCATTCGCTGCGTCAGCACATACCCTTCTTGCTGCATCTGGATGCCAACTGTCTGGCGCATGACAATGTGTTCGATCGCTATGCCGCCTTGTTGCGCCAGCACGGGCTGGTACCAGGACAAATCGGATTTCTGCTGGCCGATGGCTTGCAGGCGCATCACTCTCCGGTATGCTATGAGAATATTGCCAAGCTGAAATACTTTGGTTTCCATTTGTTGGCCGAGCAGTTGGGTGAGGGGAGTCTGACGGTGAGCAATCTGCTTGGTCTGCCGCTGGATGGCGTGCGTGTTGCCGCCTCCACGATGCAGCAGTGGCCGCACCAGCAACAAAGCCTGCTTGCCTTGCTGCAATGCTGCGGATTGACCACCGCGCAACTGACCATCACGCATCTGGATAATGAAGCCGACCTTGCCGCTATCAACGCGCTGTCCGGCTGTCATGTCAGTGGCGAGCAAATTGCCCTGCAGTTGGGCATGGGCGAGCTATCCTCTTATCTGGAACAACAACAGACTGCTGGCACCATTCAGGGATAGACCAGCAGCAATGATGTCATGACGTGCAAGGGGTGAATCATGTCGATTGAGCTGGAAAAGCTGAAAATACTGGTGGTGGACGATCAGTCGCTGGTCCGCACACTGGTCAGCCAGTCACTGCAAACCATGGGAATCCGTGCGGAGCATATCTCGCAAGCACCGGATGGCAGCACTGCCATGCGTACGCTGGACATGCGCATGGTAGACCTGGTGCTGTGCGATGTGGAAATGAAGCCGATGAATGGCCTGGACCTGCTCAAGGAACTGCGCTGTGGCCATACGGCCAATGCATCCAACCTGCCTTTCATCATCCTGTCTGGCCATGCCGACCGCAGCAATGTCACAGTGGCCGTCAAACTGCACGCGGATGGCTTTGTCGTGAAGCCACCAAAACCGGCGGATGTGGAAAAGGCGATTACCCAGGCACTGAAGCGCCCCCGGCCTGAGGTTGATCCGTTCAGCTATTACAGTGTTGATACCGGAACCGACTACGACAAAAAGGTGTTCCGTCGTCTGTTCGAACCGCGCGCAGAGGATTTGCCCGCCGTGCAGGGGGAAATCGTGACGATACACAGCGCCAGGCCCGGCTCGGTACTGGCGGCAGACCTGCGCAGCAAGAGCGGGCATTTGCTGCTGCCGCAGGGGGCAAGTATCTCGGCCAACCAACTGGCAGTATTGCGTAATTTCAGCGACCGTTACGGCGTACATCAGCTGGAAATCGAGACGTCTGACCAAACGCCGGTTGCGGATGCTGCGGCAACCGAACCATCTGGTCAGCAAGGCTAGGCCTTTGCGCCAGCAGGGGGGATGGATGGCCAGAATCAACAACAAGACCAGCCAGACGCTGTCCATCGGCAGAGCAGTCATTGCCATTGTCGTCTTGCTTGGGGTCTTCCAGATCGGCTGGGTTACCCGCTTGCTGGCGGCATCCTGGCAGCATTATCAGCAGGCAGTGGAGCTGGCTGAGGTTCATCAGATCAGCAGCAAGTTTTACACTGCGGCCGATCTGTTGCGGCGTGAGGCTATTCTTGGTCGTGGCCTGCTGTACCGTAACACCCCTCCCTATCCGAGTGAACGCAGCGCACTTGCCTTGTTGCGCATGCAGGCAGACAGCTGGATAACGCAGGCACTGGCGGCAGGTGAGCGTGACATTGTGGCTGAGCAGCGTGCCAAACTGGCCGATGTCGCATTGCAGCTGGAGAGTTTTCGCAGCTTGCGGCCAGAAGTCGACATGCGGATCGGCCCTGCCTGGGGGACGGATGAAACGCTGGGTTATGGTGTGGAACTGTCTTCACGCCATTTGCAGGATGCCATCAACGATGTGCTGATTGGCATGAACGGACAGATGAAATGGCATGCCCCCCCTGGCCTGTACATCATGATGGATATCGCCCAGGACAGCTGGAATATCGGTCATGTCCTGCGTACCACCGCTTCCGCCCTGTTGTTGCGCAGCGAGCGTGATGCACCGCTGAGTGAAACCGAAGAGGGTGACCTGCAATCCCGGCTGGACCTGAGCAACCTGATGCTGCAACAGCTGCGTGCTGATGTGGCGCATACGCAGGATCAGGCCTTGCAGTCCAGCTTGCGGCGTGTTTCGGATGCCGCCTTGCAGCTGCACATGCTCAACAAACAGCAACTGGCAGCCATGCAGGCGCACCAGAGCATTGCCGGCATGCAATCCGACATGCAGCAACTGCTGGCACAGGTGCAGCAGGAAAGCTGGAACCTGTTTGTACAGACCAACCGGCTGAGTGCCGCCCAGATCCAGCTTGCCCTGGAAGACTATCACCGGCAGCTGATTCACGATGCCGTGCTGGGCCTGGCCATTCTGGCCCTGGGGCTGGTTCTGCTCTACAGCATGACCAAGCGGGTGCTCAAGCCGCTGAACCGCTTGCAGCGCATGCTGGATGCCGCGGGCGATGCCATCATGACCATCAACCAGCACGGTACGGTGCTGTCGGCCAATGCCGGTGCGCAACGCCTGTTCGATAACGGGCGGGAAATGCTGGAAGGTCGGCAGATCAGCCAGTTGATCAGCTTGCCACAGGCGTTGGCTGATACCTTGTACCGGGTGAGCGAGCTGGGCAGCCAGACGCTGCAAGGTGAAGGCATCAAGCTCAATCAGGAGCGCTTCTTCGCCGGCATCACGGTCAGCCTGTTCCGCAGCACGGATACCGACAAGGAATTCATGCTGATCGTGCGTGACGAGCACCAACGGCGTATTGCCGAACATTCGCTGGAACACAACCTGAGCATGCTGTCCGCCATCTCCCATGTGGAAAACCTGATGCTCAGCCGTTGGCCACGCAATCAGGTGCTGGACCGTCTGCTGGAAGAGTTCATTCGTTTCAGCAGTGCCGAGCAGGGTTTCATGCTGGTGCTGGCCGAGTTTCCGGACGACCGCTTCGAGATCCACCTGCAAGCTGGTAGCTGGCCAGACTCGCTCCCACCGCTGGAAACCGTAGCGCATGAGCCAGAACCACTGACCTGGCTGTTGCAGCGCCTGGCCGAAATGCCGCCCTGGATTACCCTGCCGGTGTCCATGGATGACGATGTATCGGCCCTGATTTGCCTGCTGAAGCCGGATCTTGCCCTGCTGGGCAAGGGCATTCAGCCCTTGGTGGGAGCCTATGCCAACGTTCTGGGTTTCTTCGACGAAGAGGATCGGCGCAAGCTGTCCGAATCGCAGTTGCGTTCGGTGTTGCAAGAAGAAGAGGCCATCTATTCCGCCTCACCCATTGGCTTGTTGCGGCTGAACGAGCAAATGCAGATCGTGCGTGCCAACCGCATGGCAGAGGACATTTTTGGCCGTGGCGGCAGCAGCCTGCCCGGCATGCACCTGATGGAGCTGCTGGCATCCGACCAAAGCTGGTTCGACCTGACCAGCCAGCTCAACAATATGGTGCAGTACCAGAGCAAGCTGCGCTGCGAGCTGGAGTGCATCAATGCCGAAGGCCTCCCTATCTGGGTGTTGTTTGAAGGCATGCTGCTGTTTCCGGATCGGCCGAATGAAGGCACCATCCTGGCCTGTCTGGACATTACCGAGAGCAAGCTGGCCGAGTTTGAACTGCGCATGGCGCGTGACCAGGCCAATGCGGCCAACCGGGCCAAGAGTTCTTTCCTGGCCACCATGAGCCACGAAATCCGCACCCCGATGAATGGTGTGCTGGGCATGCTGGAACTGCTGGCCATGACCCCGCTCAACCCGGAGCAGAAGGACAGCGTGGACACCATCCAGGAGTCCGCCCGCACCTTGTTGCGGCTGATTGATGACATTCTGGATTTCTCCAAGATCGAAGCGGACAAGCTGGAAGTGGTGCTCACCCCCACCGCGGTCAAACCGCTGCTGGAACAGGTGCGCACACTGTATGCCGAAACCGCGGCGGCCAAGGGCCTGCAATTGAAGCTGGAAGTGGATGAACGCCTGGCACCAGCACTATTGCTCGATCCCTTGCGCCTGCGCCAGATCCTGCAGAACTTCGTCAGCAATGCCGTCAAGTTCACCGCCAACGGCGGCATTACCCTGCACGTGGAAGTGCTGGAGCAGGAGTTTTCCGCCCAGACCCTGCGCTTTGACATCATCGACACCGGGATAGGCATTTCGCCGGACAACCTGGCCCGGCTGTTCGAGCCCTTTACCCAGGCCGAATCCGATACCAGTCGCCGCTTTGGCGGAACCGGGCTGGGTCTGGCCATCTGCCGGCGTCTGGCCGGGCTGATGGGTGGCCATGTGGAACTCGACAGCCAGCCGGGCCAGGGGACGCGTGCGTCCTTGCTGCTGGTGGCCAATATCGTCGATAGCCAGGAGCTGCCCGCCGGCGAGCTGGATGACGATGCCACCCGCACCACCCATGCAGCCGCACCGGAAACCGAGGACGGCACGCATGGCCAATACCTGCCCATCCTGTTTGCCGAGGACAATCCCACCAACCGCAAACTCACCTTGCGCCAGCTGGAAAAGCTGGGCTATACCGCCGAATGTGCGGAAGATGGTGCCCAGGCCTACGCCATGTGGCAGGCCGGGCGTTACAGCCTGCTGCTGACCGACTGCCACATGCCGGTGACCGATGGTTATGAACTGGCGCGGCTGATACGTGCCTACGAGGCCGAGCATCCGGAGCGCGGCCGGCTGCCCATCATTGCCTGCACTGCCAATGCCGGGCAGGAAGAACTCAACAAGACCAGCGCGGCCGGGATGGATGATTTCCTGACCAAGCCACTGGCCATCAACATTCTGTCAGCCATGCTGAAAAAATGGCTGCACAACGCAGCGGAGAGCGTGATGGAACCCAGCAATGCAATGTCTTCTGCCAGTACCAGCTGCCCGGTGGATCGGTCTGTACTGGAGGTCTACAGCGATGGTGACATGGCGGTAGAGCTGGAAATACTGCATGACTTTGCCCAAGCCAATCAGGAAGACATGGACGCCTTGCGCCAGGCCGTGAATGCAGCCAATGCCGATCAGCTGGCTTGGGCGGCACACCGTATCAAGGGTGCCAGCCGCATGGTGGGGGCCAATGACATGGGGAATGCGGCGGAGGCCGTGGAGAAGGCCGCCAAGGCCGGTCAGGCAGCATCGGCCATCGGACTGGTGCCTGTGCTGGAGCAGGCGCTGGCTGCATTCGACAGCTGGTTGCAACAGCAGGACACCGCCAGCGTCTGAACCGTGCTACATGCTGCGGCTGATGGCCTCGCTGCGCTCCAGCGTGGCAATCAGCCAGTCGCGGAAAGCGCGGATCTTGGGTTGCTGGGCCATATCGTGCGAGTACATCAGGTAATACGCCCACTCGGTTTCCAGCACGGTATCAAACGGAATCACCAGCCGTCCGCGCTGGATGTCATCGTTCACCATTGAAACCTGCGCCAGTGTCACACCCATGCCTGCCGCCGCCGCATGCAGCGCATATTCCAGCGCATCAAAGGTCACGCCGCTCTCCGGGTTGATATTGCTTACCCCGGCCAGTTTCAGCCAGCGATCCCATACATCCTGATCCCGCCACGGGTGCAGCAGGGTGTGGTATTGCAAATCCTCCGGGGTGCGCAGCGGATGCGGCCCTACCAGCAAGGAGGGAGAGCAGACCGGCACCAGCTTTTCGCGGCAGATGCACTCGATGCGCATATCGGTATACACCTCGGGGCGCGGCATGCCGATGATGGCCAGGTCGTATTCGGCGCGGTTGAACGGCTTGTCGTGAATCAGCTGGGTAATCAGGTGCAGGGTGTATTCCGGATAGCGGGTCTGGAAATCCGGCAGGTTGGGCAGCACCCAGCGCATGGCCGGGGTGGGCGGAATGCGCACCCGCAGCCCGCTTTGGCGCAGGCGCAGCATTTCGCTGGCCTCGTGCAGCAGCTGGAAGGCGTCACGCGCCGGCTTGACCAGGGCTTCACCCTCGGCGGTCAGCGCCAGGCCGCGTGCCTGGCGGATGAACAGACTGGTGCCATAAAACTCCTCCAGGGTTTGCACGTGCCGGCTCACGGCACCCTGCGTCAGGTGCAGGGCGTTGGCTGCGCGGGTAAAGGACAGGTGTTCGGCGGCGGCAACAAAGACCCGCAAGGCATTCAAGGGAGGCAGTTTCATCGGATTCATGCTGTTTATTCATGGCTGGCATGATTATAACTGCTTTGTCAGGCGAGCAGGGGCTGGTTATCCTTGTGCCTAGCCCGTTGATCTGTCAGGGCAAAGTGCAGCTTGTTTCACCTGAAGCATTTTATTTCAGCAAGTCGGTCATCCTGGCTTGTTTGTGCGACTGATGTGTTGTTTGCATGGCTGATATGCCCCACCATCATCAGGCGCGCGGTCGGTTTTTCTGCGGCAAGCAGCCAGCTTGCCGGCAATCATTTTTTCCACCATCTCCACGTTGGGAACGGTCGGGTCCTGCCTCTGTGACCCGGCCGATTTTTTTTGTCTGCCGTGTGCCGCAGGTGGCTGGCGGGCAAGAAAAAAGGCCACTTGCGTGGCCTGAAGATTCGGAGAAAAAGCCCAGGGGGCAGTTGCCCCGGCCACCTTGTTGCCAAGGCGCTGCTTTTTCGGGTTCCGAGTGTACAACGATGCGCCGGACGGGGCAAACCGGCATGTGCCGTCAAGCCAGGTTCAGTCGCCCAGTGCTGCCAGCAGTTCGGTTTGCTGCTCGGCAATCAGCGCATCAGTCAGTTCGACCAGATCGCCATCCATCACGTAATCCAGCTTGTACAGCGTCAGATTGATACGGTGGTCGGTAATGCGGCCTTGCGGGTAGTTGTAGGTGCGGATGCGCTCGGAGCGGTCGCCGGAGCCAATCAGGCTCTTGCGCTCGGCCGCTTCTTTCTGCTGCTGTTCGCGACGCTGGATGTCATTGATACGTGCCGCCAGCACCTGCATGGCGCTGGCCTTGTTGGCATGCTGCGAACGGCCATCCTGACATTCCGCCACAATGCCGGTGGGCAGGTGGGTGATACGCACGGCGGAGTCGGTCTTGTTGATGTGCTGGCCACCGGCACCGCTGGCGCGGAAGGTGTCAATACGCAGGTCGGCCGGATTCAGCACCACATCCACCAGTTCGTCCGCCTCGGCCATCACCGCTACGGTGCAGGCCGAGGTGTGGATACGGCCCTGGGTTTCAGTGGCCGGCACGCGCTGCACGCGGTGACCGCCGGATTCGAATTTCAGCTTGGAATACGCACCGAAGCCGATGATGCGGACGATGGCTTCCTTGTAGCCGCCCAGGTCCGACTCGCTGGCGGAGACAATTTCCACCTGCCAGCGATTGCGTTCGGCAAAGCGGGTGTACATACGCAGCAAGTCGGCGGCAAACAAGGCTGCCTCGTCGCCGCCAGTACCGGCGCGGATTTCCAGGAAGATGTTCTTTTCGTCGTTGGGGTCCTTGGGCAGCAGCAGTTTTTGCAGCTCCAGCTCCAGCGCGGCCAGCTTGTCCCGACCTTCGTCGATTTCCAGCTGGGCAAATTCCTTCATGTCCGGATCGGACAGCATTTCACCTGCGGTGGCGATGTCGTTTTCGCACTGCTGGTATTGCTGGAAGGTTTCCACCACCGGGGTCAGCTCGGCGTGTTCTCGGGTCAGTTTGCGGAACTGATCCATATCGGCAGTGGCCGATTCGCTGGCCAGAAGATGGGTGACTTCTTCCAGGCGATCGGCCAACTGCGACAGTTTTGTCGCAATCGACGGTTTCATTACGACTCCGGGTGTAAGCGGTACAGGCGGGCGATGGTTTCCACCACGGCCGCATGCTCCGCGCCGCTGCCCGAGGACAGTGCCTGGGTGGGCGGGTGCATCAGTTTGTTAGTGAGTTGCAAGGACAGGCTTTCCAGCACCTTTTCCGGTGCCGTGCCCTTGGCCAGCTGCTTGAGTGCGGCCTCCAGTGCATGGCGGCGGGTCCGTTCGGCCTCATCGCGCAGGGCGCGGATCAGCGGTACGGTTTCGCGCTTTTTCAGCCAGTCGTTGAATTCGGCCACGCGGGCCTGAATGATGGATTCGGCTTCTTCCGCCGCAATCTGGCGTGCTTCCTTGCCCACTTCCACAATGCTGGCAATGTCGTCCACCGTGTACAGGTAGACATCATTGAGCTTGCCGACTTCGATTTCGATATCGCGCGGCACCGCGAGGTCCAGCATGAAAATGGGGCGGTGGCGGCGGGCCTTGAGCGCGCGCTCCACCAGGCCCTTGCCCACCAGCGGCAGCTGGCTGGCGGTGGAAGTGACCACCACATCGTAGCGATGCAGCACATCGGGCAGCTCGGACAGGGTGATGGCATTGCCACCAAACTGCTCGGCCAGCTTCTGCCCCCGCTCCAGGGTGCGGTTGGCAATGGTGATACAGGAGGGTTCGCGCGCGGCAAAATGGGTGGCCACCAGTTCGATCATCTCCCCGGCGCCGATGAACAGGATGTTCAGTTCGCCAATGGTGGGGAAGATCTGCTCGGCCAGCTTCACCGCGGCGGCAGACATGGATACCGAACTGGACCCCACTGCCGTGCTGCTGCGTACTTCCTTGGCCACGGCAAAGGTACGCTGGAACAGGCCATTGAGCAGCGAACCCAGCGTGCCGACATTTTCTGCCGTCCGTACCGCATCCTTCAGCTGGCCCAGGATCTGGGTTTCACCCAGCACCATGGAATCCAGGCCCGAGGCCACGCGGAAAGCATGGCGCGCCGCGCTGCTGGCATCCAGCTGGTACAGGTAGGGGCGCAGTTCCTCCACCGGCAGGCCATGGTATTGCGACAGCCATTGCAAGGCCTGCTCCGGATTATTGCTGTTGCAGTAGATTTCCGTGCGGTTGCAGGTGGACACAATGGCCGCCTCACGTGCCGCCTGCGAGCCGACCAGGCTTTCCAGCGCGTTGGGCAGCACCTCGGCCGGGAAGGCAAGCTTCTCGCGCACCGATAGCGGAGCTGTGTGGTGATTCAGGCCAAAGGCAACCAGATGCATGGGCGGAACAGGGCTGCAGGGGAAAGGCCATATTCTAGCCTAAGTTAATCGCCAACGTCCCCAATTCCGGGGCTTTGCGGTGCAAATGCCACGCAGCGGCGCACATTCTTCCACGGTGTGGATGGCTACCCCTTGGGTCGTCTTCTGTCTTAACATGGCGGCATACTGAATCAGGAGAGCGATATGTCGCTGAATCTTGCCGATATCCGCCAGGATTATTCGAAGAAAGAACTGTCCCCGGACGACTGCCTGCCCGATGCCATCGCGCAGTTCGAGGTATGGCTGAACGAGGCCATGACTGCGCAGGTGCACGAACCCACCGCGATGAACGTGGCGACAGTCGGTGCCGATGGCCGCCCCACTGCACGCATCGTCCTGCTCAAGGGCGTGGAAAACGGCCAGCTGGTGTTCTACACCAACTATCTCAGCCGCAAGGGGCAGCAGCTGGCAGACAATCCCTTTGTTTCCATTACCTTTTTCTGGCCGGAGCTGGAACGCCAGGTGCGCGTGGAAGGCCGGGTACAGCAAGTGGCCCCGGAAGTGTCCGACGCCTATTTTGCCAGCCGTCCCTATACCAGCCGGCTGGGTGCCTGGGCCAGCGAGCAGAGCACCGAAATCAGCTCCAAGAATGTGCTGGTGAGCCGCGCCGCCATGTTTGGCGTCAAGCATCCGCTGCATGTACCGCGCCCGCCGCACTGGGGTGGTTATGCGGTGATTCCCGACCGGGTGGAGTTCTGGCAGGGCCGCCCCAGCCGCCTGCACGACCGTGTGGTCTACCTGTTGCAGGCGGATGCCAGCTGGCAACGGGTGCGACTGGCGCCCTGATACGGCCAGTCGTCGGGCCAAAGTGTTTAGCTGGCAGGTAACTGGTGTGCCGCCAGCAAATCCTGGGTGAAGGCGCGGATCACCTCGCTTTGCCTGGCGTTTTGCCGTGTCACCATGTGAAAAGTGGGGTGGTAGCAAAGCTGCGCCGCATTGAGTGCCCGCAGCATGCCCTGCTCCACCATGGGGCGGGCGAAGTGCTCCGGCAGAAAGCCCAGGTGATGGCCAGACAGAATCAGTACGGCCATGGCTTCCATATTGTCGGCGCGCGCGGTGACGCGCCAGTTTTCCACCGGCAGCGGGATGTCTGGCAGCGGATAGCTGCGCCACGCCCAGTCATGCCGGGCGGCTTCTTCCACCGATATATTCCCCGCCTGCAAGAACAACGGGTGGTCCTGGCTGCAATAAGCCAGCTGGTGTTCGGTAAACAAGGGCAGATATTGCAGGCTGGGCGCGCGGTGCCAGAAATAGCCGATGCCCAGATGGATGTCGCCATTGATCAGTGCTTCTTCCAGTGTGCCGGGCGGCAACATGGATAGCATCAGCTCGACCGACTCTTCGCGTTGACGGAAGCGGCGAATGGTTTCCGACAGGCGGGAATGAGCGCGCATGGTGGTGTGTCCCACCACGCCTATGCGCAACTGCCCCAGCAGTTTGCGCTCCAGCTGGCGTGCTTCCACGCAGAAAGCTTCGGCGGCATCCAGCAGATGTCGGCTGGCATTGAGCAGCTGGCTGCCCTTGGCGGTAAGGGCAAAGCCGGCGCGGCCACGCTCGCACAGGCGATAACCCAGCCTGGTTTCCAGCGCGGCCAGCTGGTTGCTGATGGTGGACTGGCTGACGTTAAGGGTGGACTGGGCAGCTGAAATGCCTCCGGCATCGACAACGGCACGAAAAACCCTGATAAGGCGTAAATCAAGGCTGGACAGGGTATTGAGCATGTTTTTTTCCGGGTGCTGGCGGTGAGTCAGGCCGGTCATTACACACATTCAGATTTATCAATGTAAACAGTGGAATACGGTGATTTTTCCCAAGTTGCCGCCTGAATAGACTGAGCTTTCCTCAACCTCAGTTTCAGGAGTCAGCATGCCTATCACTGAATACAATCAGCCGCTGGGTGGCAATGCCATGCCACGGTTTGGCGGCATTGCCACCATGATGCGCCTGCCCAAGGCAGACACTGCCGCCGGGCTGGATGCCGTGTTTGTCGGCCTGCCGCTGGACATCGGCACCTCCAACCGTAGCGGCACCCGTTTTGGCCCGCGTGAAATCCGCAATGAATCGGTCCTGCTGCGTCCCTACAACATGGGCACCGGTGCCGCGCCCTTCGACACCCTGCAAGTGGCCGATATCGGCGATATCGCCACCAATCCCTACAACCTGCTGGATAGCGTGGCCCGGATCGAAGCCGGCTACCGTGCGCTGTTGCAGCATGATGTGATTCCGCTGGGCCTGGGGGGCGATCACACCGTTACCCTGCCCATCCTGCGCGCCATCGCGGCCAGGCATGGCCCGGTGGGGCTGATTCATGTCGACGCCCATGCCGACATCAACGACGAAATGTTTGGCGAAAAGATTGCCCACGGCACTACCTTCCGCCGTGCGCAGGAAGAAGGACTGCTGGCCCCAGGACGCGTGGTACAGATCGGCTTGCGCGGCAGCGGCTATGCGGCCGAGGATTTCGACTGGGCACGCCGTCAGGGTTTTCGCGTCGTACCGGCGGAAGAGTGCTGGAACCGTTCCTTGCAACCGCTGATGCAGGAAGTGCGCCAGCAGCTGGGCGGCGGGCCGGTATACCTGAGTTTTGACATCGACGGCATCGACCCGGCCTTTGCACCCGGCACCGGTACGCCGGAAGTAGCCGGACTGACCTCGGTCCAGGCGCTGGAAATCGTGCGTGGCTGTCACGGCCTGAATCTGGTGGGCTGTGATCTGGTTGAAGTCTCCCCTCCTTACGACACCACCGGCAATACCGCCTTGCTGGGGGCCAATCTCTTGTTCGAGATGCTGTGCGTGCTGCCCGGCGTCACTTTCCGGCGCTAGTCCGTCATCAGGCTGCCGCAGAGCAGCCCAATACATTCCGTTTGAACCGCCAATACATTGCCACTAGGGCAGATTGAAGGAGAGCAACCATGGGACTCGATATCTTTGTCGTGTTCGTTTATATCGCCAGCATGTTATTGCTGGGCTGGCTGGGCATGCGCCGCGCCACCAGCCGGGAAGAATTCCTGGTAGCCGGGCGTAATCTGGGGCCGGGTTTTTACATGGGCACCATGGCCGCCACGGTGCTGGGTGGGGCCTCCACCGTGGGTACGGTAAAGCTGGGCTATGTGTACGGCATTTCCGGTTTCTGGCTGTGTGCAGCGCTGGGCTGCGGCATCCTGGTGCTGAACCTGTTCCTGGCCAAACCCCTGCTGAAACTGAAGGTGTTTACCGTCACCCAGATCCTGGAGCGCCGCTACAACACCGTGGCGCGGCGGACCAGCGCGCTGGTGATGTTGCTGTATGCCGTCATGCTCTGTGTCACTTCGGTGCTGGCCATTGCCACGGTGATGCAGGTGCTGTTCACCCTGCCGTTCTGGCTGGCGGTGATGATAGGCGGTGGCGTGGTGGTGGTGTATTCGACCATCGGCGGCATGTGGTCGCTGACCCTGACCGACATCGTGCAGTTCCTGATCAAGACCATCGGGCTGATGTTCATCCTGCTGCCGATCTGCCTGCACCGCGTGGGTGGCTGGGAACAACTGCAGGCCAAGCTGCCTGCTTCCTATTTCAGCTTTACCAGCATTGGTGGCGATACCATCCTCACCTATTTTGTCATTTACTTCTTCGGCATCCTGATTGGCCAGGATATCTGGCAGCGGGTGTTCACCGCGCGCAGTGACGGCGTGGCGCGCTATGCCGGCACCGTTGCCGGGCTGTACTGCATTGTGTACGGGCTGGTGTGTGCGGCCATCGGCATGGCCACCAAGGTGTTGCTGCCGGACCTGGACGTCCCGGCCAATGCCTTCGCCGCCATGGTGAAGGATGGCCTGCCCGATGGTATCCGCGGCCTGGTGATTGCTGCCGCGCTGGCGGCCATGATGTCCACGGCCAGTGCCGCCTTGCTGGCCGCCTCCACCACGCTGAGTGAAGACCTGATCGTCAGCGACCGGGGCGGCCTGTGGTTAAACCGCATGCTGACCTTGCTGGTGGGGGGCGTGGTATTGATGCTGGCCATGGTGGTGCATGACGTGCTCACCGCCCTGACCCTGGCTTACAACCTGCTGGTGGCGGGCATGCTGGTGCCCTTGCTGG
Organism: Aquitalea sp. ASV11; assembly: GCF_016429185.1. Lineage (NCBI taxonomy): Bacteria > Pseudomonadati > Pseudomonadota > Betaproteobacteria > Neisseriales > Chromobacteriaceae > Aquitalea > Aquitalea sp. ASV11. The sequence continues at coordinate 5,028 of NZ_JAELUD010000068.1, read as the reverse complement.
GGGCGATATTCTGGCCGCGCGCCACCACTGCCGGGGCAATTGTCAGCATGGTACTGGGCTGTGGCACGGCCATTCTGGCCATGGTGAGTTATGGGCTGGATTCCAACCTGCCCATCTACCAGAGCCTGGCCGTGGCCCTGGTCAGCTTCGTGCTGGTCAGCCTGATGACCGGGCGTGGCAGTCCGGTTACTGCCCGCCTGTAAGCGGCGCTGCTGCTGACGGCAAGTACAAGGCCGCTGCCCGTCTGGGTAGCGGCCATTTCAATGAAAGGCTTTCACCATGCGAAACCAGCAGGATCAGCTGGCAGCCTGCATGCAGGCGCTGACGGTATGCGTGTTTGATGGTGGTTGGAATCTGCCCTTGTGGGCAGCACAGCAGCAGGGCTTTTTTGCTGCCAACGGACTGGCCATCACGCTGGAATACACCACCAGTTCTCGCCAGATCATTGCAGGCTTTCTGGATGGCCGTTACCCGGTGGTGCTGTTGAGTGCGGACAATATTATTGCTTACCAGCAGAACCGGGCCGAGCAGCCGGTACCGGGCGAGCCCGATGCCGTGATGTTCATGGGTGGGGATGATGGCCTGCTCAGTCTGGTCGCCGCTCCGGGAATCTCCAGCATGGCGGAACTTCGCCAGGCCATTATCGGGGTGGATGCACCCGATACCGGTTTTGCCCTGGTGCTGTATGCCTTGCTGGAGCAGGCCGGGCTCAGCCGTGGCGAGGTGACGATTGCTGCGCTTGGCAGTACCGAAGAGCGCTACCAGGCCTTGCTGGCGGGGCGGTGCCAGGCCTCGCTGTTACGCACGCCGTATGAGTTGATGGCGGCAGAGCAGGGCTGTCAGGTATTGGCGCAGACGGCAGACATCCTGCCGCATTATCAAGGCACGGTGGGAGCCGTTCACCAACGCTGGGCAGACAGCCATCCGGCCCAGCTGGCGGGATTTCTGGCGGCCTACCGTGCCGCACTGGACTGGTGTGGGCAGCAGGCCGATGCCGCCACCACCCTGTTGCAGCAGAATATTGCCGGACTGGGCCGCCAGGCAGCCGAGCAGGCTTATGCGCGGCTGATGGACCCCCGGCACGGCTTGCGCCGTGATTTGCAAATAGACCGCATCGGCATGGACGCGGTACAGGATTTACGTCTGCGTTATCTGCCCGGCGCAGCCGGACAGGAGGCCCGACTGCGCTATCTGGATGGCTGCTGACATCGTCTGGGCTGGACTGCGATTCAGCCCAGCAGATGTCCGGCGTGAAAGCGCAGCTGTGCTTCGATCAGGCTGGCGATGAAGTAATAGCTGTGGTCGTAGCCCTGATGGCGGTGCAACTGCAAGGCATGGCCGGCGCTGCGGGCAGCAGCTTCCAGTGCATCCGGCTTCAGCTGGTTTTCCAGAAAGGCATCGGCCAGGCCGATATCCACCCGCAGCGGCGGTATCTGCGGTACCTGGCCCAGCAAATGGCAGGCATCCCACTCCAGCCATTGCTGACGGTCTTCACCCAGATAGGCGGCAAAGGCCTTCTGACCCCACGGCACATTCACCGGGTTGGCAATCGGGCTGAAAGCCGATACCGATACATAATCCTGCGGTCGCTTGAGTGCGCAGACCAGCGCACCGTGCCCGCCCATGGAATGACCGGCAATGGCGCGGCGCGGGCTGACCGGGAAGTGCGCTTCGATCAGCGCCGGCAGTTCGCGGCTGACATAGTCGTACATCCGGTAATGGCGGTTCCACGGTGCCTGGGTGGCATTGAGGTAAAAACCCGCACCCTGGCCCAGGTCGTAGGCGGGGTCGTCCGCCACATCCTCGCCGCGCGGGCTGGTGTCCGGTGCCACGATGGCAATACCCAGTTCGGCGGCAATCCGCTGCGCGCCGGCTTTCTGCATGAAGTTTTCGTCAGTGCAGGTCAGGCCGGACAGCCAGTACAGCACCGGCACCTTGTCGCCCTGTGCCGCTTGCGGCGGCAGGTAGATGGCAAAGCGCATGCGGCAGGCCAGTACCGCCGAGTCATGCAGATACTGCTTGTGCCAGCCACCAAAGCAGCGGTTGCTGCTGATGTTTTCCAGATTCATTTCCGTCCCCCGGTAGCATGCCGGGCCAGCAACAGCTGCGGCCCGGCCACATGGCGCTTAGTCTTTGCTGTAGTGGATGACGGAACGAATGCTCTTGCCCTCATGCATCAGGTCGAAGGCGGTGTTCACTTCTTCCAGCGGCATGGTGTGGGTGATGAAGTCGTCAAGACGGAATTCACCCTTCAGGTAGCGTTCCACATAGGTGGGCAGTTCGGAACGGCCACGCACGCCACCAAAGGCCGAGCCGCGCCATACCCGGCCGGTCACCAGCTGGAAGGGGCGGGTGGAGATTTCCTGACCAGCCCCGGCCACGCCGATAATCACCGATTCGCCCCAGCCCTTGTGGCAGCATTCCAGCGCTGAGCGCATCACATTGACGTTGCCGATGCACTCGAAGGAGAAGTCCACGCCGCCATCGGTCATTTCCACGATCACGTCCTGAATCGGCTTGTCGAACAGCGTGGGGTTGATGCAGTCGGTGGCACCCAGTTTTTTCGCCAGCTCGAACTTGCTCTCGTTGATGTCGATGCCGATGATGCGGCTGGCCCCGGCCATGCGCGCGCCGATGATGGCCGACAGGCCGATGCCGCCCAGGCCGAAGATGGCCACGGTATCACCCGCCTTCACCTTGGCGGTGTTCACCACCGCACCCATGCCGGTGGTGACGCCACAACCCAGCAGGCAGACTTCTTCCAGCGGCGCGGCCTTGTTTACCTTGGCCAGCGAGATTTCCGGCAGCACGGTGTATTCGGCAAAGGTGGAAGTGCCCATGTAGTGGTAGATGGGCTGGCCGTCCTTGGAGAAGCGCGTGGTGCCATCCGGCATCAGGCCCTTGCCCTGGGTGGCGCGGATTTTCTGGCACAGATTGGTCTTGCCGGATTTGCAGAACTTGCACTCGCCACATTCCGGCGTGTACAGCGGAATCACATGGTCGCCCACCGCCACGCTGGTGACGCCTTCGCCCACCGACTCCACAATGCCGCCGCCTTCATGGCCCAGGATGCAGGGGAAAATGCCCTCCGGGTCGGCACCGGACAAGGTGTAGGCATCGGTATGGCACACGCCGGTGGCCACCAGCTTTACCCGTACTTCACCCGCCTTGGGCGGTGCCACTTCCACTTCCTCGATGGACAGCGGCTGACCGGCAGCCCAGGCAACGGCGGCCTTGCACTTGATGATGTCTTGACTCATGGCGATCTCCTGACGGGGTAATCCGCCTCCGCCGCGGCATGCATGCGGCGTTTTGCGGGGCGGTTGAGTAGGGATGCTGGCTGGCAGCAGTAAAGCGCCATTGTATTGCGACTGTTTTTGCCGATAATCTGCTTAATTGGTAAATGATTTTTTCACAGGAGTAATAATGGCGGCATGGCAAGGGGTAAGCGAATTCGTCAGCGTGGCCGAACTGGGCAGCTTTACCCGTGCCGCCCGCGCGCTGGATTTGTCAGTCGCACAGGTCAGCCGCGAAATCACCCGGCTGGAACAGCGCCTGCATGTGCAGCTGCTATACCGCACCACCCGCCAGCTGACGCTGACCGAAAGCGGCCAGCTGTACTTGCAGCATTGCCGCCAGTTGCTGGACGGGCTGGACGAAGCCGAACGCGCACTGTCGCTGCATCAGGCGGTGCCGCAGGGCAGGCTCAAGCTCACCGCGCCGGTGGCCTATGGCGAAAGCCACATCGCCCCGCTGATCACGGCCTTTCTGCAGCAATATCCGGCGCTGGATATCCAGCTCAACCTCACCAACCAGGTGCTGGACCTGGTGGCCGAAGGCTATGACCTGGCCATCCGCCTGGGGCATCTGAGCGAATCCAGTCTGGTGGCACGGCGGCTGGCCAGCCGCCGTCAGCATGTGTGCGCTGCCCCGGCGTATTTGCAGCGTCACGGCCTGCCCAACAGCCTGTCCGAGCTGGAGCGCCACAACTGCCTGTTGGGCAGCAACGACTTCTGGCATCTGCAAGAAGGCGGCAAGCGCCGCCTGCTAAGGGTGAAGGGCAGCCTGCGCTGCAACAGCGGCCACGCGCTGACCCATGCCGCGCTGCAAGGCGTGGGCATTGTCCAGTTGCCCGATTACTACGTAGCGCGTCATCTGCACAGCGGTGCGCTGGTGGAACTGCTGACTGCTTACCAGGAGCCGGACGAAGGCATCTGGGCGCTGTACCCGCACAAGCGCCAGCTTTCGCCCAAGATACGCATGCTGGTGGATCATCTGGCCGAGCGCTTGCCCGGCTTCAAGCCAGCGCAAGCCTAGCGCTGGCTGGTTTGCAGACGCGGCTGGCGATGGTAATGCCGGTATTTCAGCAAGAGGCACAGGGTGATGAGGGCGGCAGGCCAGAACAGCGCGCTGAAAATCACCCCCGGCGCCATCTGCTGGCGTAGCAGCTCGGCACCCAGCAGCACCCCGCTGATGGCACCAAAGCGACCCACTCCCAACATGCTGCCCACGCCGGTGGCCCTGCAGTGGGTGGGATAAAAGCCAGCCGCCATCGATGACAGGGCCGACTGGCCGCCGCCAGAGGCAAAGCCCATGAAAAATACCAGGCTGCCCAGCAACCAGCCTTGTTCACCCTGTCCCACACTATTGCCCACCACCCAGGCCAGCACACCTGCCGCCAGATAGGTGCCGGCCAGTACCTTGTTGGCTTCGTGGCGGCCCATCAGCCAGCCCACCACGATGGAACCTACGCCGCCGCCGATGGGAAACAGCGCACTGATCAGCGAAAACTGTTGCAGGTTCAGCCCGGCCTCTTTTAGCAGCAGCGGCATCCAGTTCACCCCCATGTAGTAAATCAGCATGCTCATGAAACAGCACAGCCACAGCAGCAGCGTGCCCATGGTCCAGGGTTGGCTCAGGACCTCGCGCCAGCTGCTGTTGGCTGATGTGCTTTGTTGTTCGCCCAGACTGAAACGCTGCGTCCCTGCCAGGCCGGGGTGACGGGAAATGCGCTGCAAAATGCGCCGG
>NZ_JAELUD010000067.1:0-20918 GCF_016429185.1 Aquitalea sp. ASV11 | reverse complement strand
ACGCACCCCTGTTCATGCAAGATGCGTTGACTTACCCCCGCCCGGCCTTGGACAATCCGCTTTTGCTTTCTCATGCCGGAATGTCATTGGAATCGCTTGCCGACTTTTTCCAGCCGGGCATTGCGCCGGATTCGCTGTCTGCGGTCAATCGCCTGCAACAGGCCTGGCCGTATCTGTCCGTGTTTGTCACCTTGTTTCGCGGTGGCGACGAGGAGGTGCTGATGCGCCTCCTGGTGCTGCGCGAACTGGGCAGCCGTGCCGACGCGCCGCGCTGGACGCCGCAGGAAATCGCCCAGCGTTTTGCTTATCTTAACGACACCAAGCTGGCCACCATTCTGGGCCGCCTGCGCGAGGGCGAATTGCTGGTGTACGACAGCGATGGCGGCCAGTACCAGCTGTCCGAAGGCGCACGCGTGGCGCTGGCGGCACTGGCCACCTTGATTGACTTTGCCGGTGATGATGTCGAGCTGGGCTACCTCACCAGTCAGGTGGCGGCCGGGCAGGCGGTGGGGCAGTTGTCGGACGACGCCCTCAAGCACTTGCTGGCGCGGCTGAACGAGCTGTATGGCGAGTTTGAAGAAGCGCTGGAATCGCAATCCGAATTCCGCATCCGCGCTGCGCAGCACCGGCTGGAAGCCGTATGGCGCTGGGTGGCCAAATCAACAGAAGTCATCCGCAGCCTCACCGCTGACGACACCCTGAGCCTGTCCGCGCTGAATCAGGCACAGGCGGTCGCATTGGCACAAAGCCGCATGCTGGCGCTGGCCGGCACCTTCGAACGCCGGCTGGCGCAGCTGGCGGCGCAGCGCGTGCATTTGGGCAGCTCCGGCCTGACTTCCACCGATATTGCCGACTGGCTGCGCCGTCAGGCGGTGGGCCAGCTGGCTGATCAGTTGACCGGCTGCCTGTCCATCAACCCGGAACCTGCCTTCATTGCTACGCCGGAACTGGCAGACATGGCGGAATTCGAGCTGCTGGCGCGCGAACGGGCCAAGGCAGGCAATACCACCTTGCCCGGCAGCGTGGCCGCGCCCCTGTCCGGCGAGCTGGAAGTAGAGCGCCTTTTTGCCGCCGAAGCCATGTACGACGAATTGCTGACCCTGGGCCTGCAACTGGGCGAGAGCGGGGCGGACCACATCCCCATCCGGCAGGCGGTGCTGGCCGACAGCTACAACGAAACCGCCTACCGGCTGTCCTTGCTGTCCTTGATTGGCGACCCGGAAAGCCATGGCGATGCCAGCATCGTGGCTGCACTGGCCAAATTGCCGTTCACCCTGCACGGCGGCGAAGCCGTGATTGAACCCGAACACCCGGAAGTCGCCACGCTGTCTGATGCGCGGCTGCTTCCCCATACCCCGAATTAAGCCATGGAACAGCAACTGAAAACCCTCACCGCTCGTCTGCTGGCGCACCGTGTGGTGCCGCGTGGCGACGCGCTGGCGCGCAAGGCGCTGCTGGACGATATTTTCCGCCAGGAGCTGGACAAGCGGCTGGCTGATGTTGGCCTGCGGCTGGTGGAAAACCCCTATGCCGAGCACATCGCCGTCGCCCTGTTGCCGGAGATGACCGAGCCGGTATTCGGCAGCGGCGAAGCCTGGCTCAACAATAATCTGGGCCTGCCGCGCGATGGCGTGGCGCTGCTGGTGATCCTGTGGGCGCTGATCATCCTGCCCAAGCGCGAACGGCAGATTGCCCGCGTGGAAGCCGGGCGGGAAAACCAGAGCGATATGTTCGGCGCGCAAAAGCCGCTGGAAACCGGCGAGGGCGTGTCCACCGGCGTGTCGGAAGATGCGCTGTATGCCGACTTCGGCAAGGCATTGGGTGGCCGCACCCGCTTCAATGCCAATCTGGGCCGGCTGGTGAACCTGGGCTTTGTGGTGCGCCGTAACAAGTGGCTGGATGAAGGCCCGATGCTGGACCTGATGATCGATTACAGCCAACTGGCTCCACGCATCATCGAAGGTGCGCTGTCCGAGGTACTGGGCCAGCGCCGCAGCCAGGCCGCCGACGCCCTGGCCGACAAGACCGCCAGCGCCATTGCCCAGGCAGTACAGCCCACGGTGGTGACGGATGATGGCACCAGCCTGTTCGCTGCTGTTGAAGGCCCCGAAGACGACACACAAGCCCCCGCGCAAGAGGAAGACCGCTGATGTTCCAGATGAAATCGGTAGAAATGGTGCACTGGGACTTCTGGCAACGGCTGGCCGTGCCGCTGGACGCGCAGATTGTCACCATCATCGGCCCCAATGGTTCGGGCAAAACCACCTTGCTGGACGCCATGCGCACCCTGCTGGCCATCAAGTGCTCGGGCAAGCGCGACTACAAGCGCTATGTGCGTAACAACCGCGAGCCCTTTGCCTACCTGCGTGGCGTGGTGGACAACCCGCGTCGTCCGTCCGGCGGCCTGTATCCCACGCCCTTCTTTCCCATCGTCAGCGATGCCGTGACGCTGCTGTGCCGCATCAAGAAGCAGGGCGGCGACTGGGTACGCCATTACGCCATCCTGGATGGCGATGTGCCGCTGGAACTGGCCGAGGCGCAAGCGCAATGGCTGGGCGTACAGGAATACCGTCGCCGGCTGGAAGTGGCCGGCCTCACCCCGGCAGTGGGTGAGGTGCTGGCGCTGGAGCAGGGCGATACCGACAAGCTGACCGAATACAGCCCGAAACAATTGCTCGACCTGGTGTTCCAGGTATTCGGCGACAAGGACGTGCTGGACAACTACCAACGCGCCCGTGACGAACAACGCGCCACCGAGCTGGAACTGGAAGCGCTCACCCGGCAGGAAGAAGCGCTGGAAGCGCGGGTGGAAACCATGAAAACCCGCGCCGGGCGTTTCCTGGAGTGGCGTCAGCTCAGCCAGACCATCCGCCGCCTGCAAGACGAAGCCCTGCCGGTGCTGGCCTATCTGGATGGCAAGAGCGCGCTGGGCCAGACCTGGCAAAACTACCGCGCCGCCTACGGCCAGCTCAGCCGCACCCGGCGCGAGCATCACGACACCTTGCAACTGGTGGCCAAGCTCAAGGCCGCCGAAGTGGCCGCTGGCGAAGCACGCCAGGCAGCTGAACAAGCCCGTTTGCAGGCGCAGGAGCAGTTCATGGCCGCCAAGGCCGAACACGCCAGCGTCAGCGGTCAGCTGAAAGAGCGCGACCGCCTGCAAGCCCTGGCCAGCCGCGAATACGGTGCCGATGCCGCCGCGCTGTCCGACAAGCTGTCCGGCCTGCGCGGTGAAGCCGAGCAACTGAAAGACGGTCTGCGCGACCTGAACCGCCAGCGTATCGACCTGAAAAACCATGTTGAGGCACTGGAAATCGGCCGTGGCCGTTCGCCGGAAGAAGTGCGTCAGTTCAAGGCGGCGCTGGACGAGGCCAATATCGGCCACGCCATGCTGTCCGACATCATCGAAGTGATGGATGCCGGTTGGCAGGGCGCGGTGGAAGCCATGCTGCGCCCCTACCGCCACGTGGTACTGCTGGAAAATCCGCAGCAAAAGGGCGAGGCCTGGCGCCTGGGCGAAAAACTGCGCTTCCGCCATTTTGTAGTGCCGGAACGCAGCAGCCCGCCGCCCGCACGCAAGGGCAGCCTGCTGGAAGTGATCCGCTTTTCTGCCAATGCACCGGACTGGCTGTACCAGCAGCTGAACAAGGTCAGCCGGGTGGAAAACGCCCAGGCGGGCGCAGACGTCGATGGCGACTGGATTACCCGCGACGGCTATTTCCGAGAACGACGCGGTGCGCGCCATATCGGCGTGGCGGCGCATGAATTTGCCTTTGGCGAAGGTGCGCGCCAGTCGCGCCTGCTGGCGCTGCGTGACGAACTGAAGCAGCTGAATGTGCGCATTCTGGCCGATGAAGAACGGCTGGTGACCATCACCCGCGAGGCGGCCGGGCTGGCCGAATACCTGGGCGGCATGGACGCCATCCGCCAGCTGGATAGCCGAGCCGAAGAATTTGCCGCCCTGGCCGCCCGGCTGGACAGCCTGCAGGCACAGCAGCAAGAGCTGGGCGCACAACTGGCCGAAGCCAGTGCCACCAAGGATGCGGCAGACCAGCGATATAGCGATGCCCGGCTGGAGCACGACCGCATTTGCCAGCGCGAACAGGAAAGCCTGTCGCGTTACGACGGCAAGCGTCAGGAAGTGGAAAACAGCCGCCGTCAGCTGCGCCGCTTGCTGGCCGAACTGCGCGAGTGGGCCGAGCGCCTGCCCGCCGATGCCTTGGCCGCCGAGCATGTAGCTGCACTGGAAGAGGAATACGAAAGCGCCGCCGATGCGCGCCATCAGCTGAATTATCTGCAAGAACGGCTGCAAGGCGGCGAATGGGAAACCGACGAGTCGGTACTGGCGCTACGCGACAAACTGGCCGACGACCTGGCGCAGATCGACCGCGAACGCCAGCGCCGCCAGAGCGAGGTGGACCGCTCGCGCGAACTCACCGACGACGCCCGCGCCGCCTATATGGGCAAGCTGCGCGCCACGGTGCGGGCTTATGGTGCCAATATCAAGCGCCTGGGAGAACTGGCCGGCATTGGCGTGGATGTGGAACTGCCCACGCTGGAGAACGACGACGCTGCGCTGGCGCAGGCCGGGCTGACGCTGCGTTTCAACTTCGACCAGAAGGGCCTGATGGGCATGAACGACGGCGAGGCTTCCGGCGGCCAGCAGGTAATGAAGTCCTTGATCCTGTTGATTGGCCTGATGATGGACGAGGCCAATCCGTCCGGTTTTGTGTTTATCGACGAGCCGTTTGCTCACCTCGATATTTTCAACATCGACCGGGTGGCAGGCTTCCTCAAGGCCACCGAGGCGCAGTATCTGATCACCACGCCCAACACCCATAACATCAATATCTTTGCCCCGTCGGAACTGACGCTGGCCACCCGCAAAAAGCGGCCGGGCGAGCAGTGGGCCCCGCCCATCCTGCAAACCCGCCGCCGGGTGGATGCGCCGCAGGCAGACCCGCAAGCGTGATGTTGCCGCCGGACGGGGAAACTTGTTTCCGTCCGGCGGTCTATCCTTCTCACCCCCAACTCTGGCAGAACCCCATGTCCAGCTGGTTAGCCCGTATCTCCCCGGAACTGGTCGAACGCCTGCCCATTGGCGCACGCGGCCATCATCTGCTGCTACAACCCACTCTGGCGGCCACGCCCTTGCTGTTGCCTCAAACTGACCAGGCCTTGCTGCAGCGCTGGCTGGCCTTGCGCGTGATGCGCCAGCGCTGGACTACTCTCGTGGCGCAAAGTGGCGATCCGACTCAGGCCGAAGATTTGCTGCGTCGCCTGCTGGAGTGTGGCTGGTGTGAGGTGGAACTGCATGCCGAGCCCGACCGGCTGGGCCAGTGGGAGCCGTTCTGGGTGAGCTGGCGCGAGGTGTACCAGTTGCGCAGCCTGATCGGCCTGCCGGATGCCGACGCACGCGACGAAGTGGTACAGCTTTGGCGTGGCTGGCAGCCGCAAAACCCGCAGCTGCAAGGCCTGGCTGACAGCCTCACCCAGCGCGTGCAGTCCTCCACGCTGGAGCGGCGCCTGAAAATTGCCCAGGGGCTGGACAACTGGCTGACGGCGGGGTTGTGGGGTACCGAGCGCCAGTTCTCGCAATACGCGCTGGGCCGCAGCAAGGCCTTTGGCGAGGCCGACCGGCGCTGGCTGGCCGAATTTGGCATTGCGCTGGAATCCTGTGGCATTTCGCGCCATACCCCGCACGTTTTCCTGTCCGGCGCGCTGACGCTCTATGCCGCCGGTCAGCCCCTGTTGTCAGCCGCTTTGTTGCAAAGCGGCCTGGCACTGGCACCGGAAGCGCTGCTGCAGGTGGATGCAGTACGTGGTGCCGTGCAAATGGTGCGTATTGTGGAAAACCTCAGCGTGTTTGAAGTACTGACCCGGCAAGCCGAGCCCGTACTCACCATCTGGGTGCCGGGTTACCCACACCGGCGCTGGCTGGACGCGGTAGGGCATGTGCTGGCCTTGCTGCGCTTGCCGGTGCAGGTAGCCTGCGATCTGGACCCGTCCGGCGTAGCCATTGCGCTGCAAGTGGGCGAACTGGCCGGCAAGGCCGGTTGCGCCTGGCAACCCTGGCGCATGCAGGCCGATGACCTGACGCTGGCCTGTGGCGGCCAGCCACTGAGCGCCGATGATCAGCAAGCCCTGGCGCGCCTGGCAGGCCGCAGCCTGCCACCCATGCTGGCCGATTTGTGTGCTGCCATGCTGGAGCGTCAGCTGAAGGTGGAGCAGGAAGCGCTGTTCATCGCCAATGCAGGAGATGCTACGGCCAGTTGATGACAATACCGAGCGCTTGCTTGATAATCGGAGCACCCATCATCAAGCGGAGCGCCCAATGCGTACCCTGACATCCTTGCTTGGCAATTCCCAGAAACTGGACGGCGGCGCCATGTTTGGCAATGCACCGCGCGCCATGTGGAGCCAATGGCTGGCCCCGGACGAGGCACACCGTGTGCCGCTGGCCTGTCGTTGCCTGCTGGTGCGCGAAGAAGATGGCCGCCGCATTCTGCTGGAAGCCGGTATCGGCGCATTTTTTGCGCCGGAACTCAAAGCCCGCTACGGCGTGGTGGAAGACGGCCATGTGCTGCTGGACAATCTGGCCGCTGCCGGTTGCAGCCACGAAGACATCGACATAGTAATACTGTCCCACCTGCATTTCGACCATGTCGGTGGCCTGCTGGCCGCCTGGGATGGCAGCCCGGCGCGCTTGCTGTTCCCCAAGGCGCAATTCGTGGTAAGCCGCAGCGCCTGGCAGCGAGCCTGTGCGCCACATGCGCGTGACCGCGCGTCGTTTATTCCCGAACTGATTACCCTGCTGGAAAACAGTGGCCGACTGGTGCTGACCGATGGCGAAACGCCGGCCTGCCTGCCGGCCGATTACCGCTTTCACCTGAGCGATGGCCACACCCCTGGCATGCTGCTGACCGAGATTCCGCTGGAAGACGGACCTGTTGTCTATGCCGCCGACCTCATTCCCGGTGCGCCCTGGGTGCATGTGCCCATCACCATGGGTTATGACCGTTTTCCGGAACAACTCACCGACGAAAAACGCCAGTTGCTGGAAGGCTTGCTTGCCCGGCAAGGGCGGCTATTCTTCACCCACGACCCGCAGTACGCCATGGCCTGGGTAAACCGCGATGGCAAGGGCCGTTTCCATGCCGCAGACCATATGCCACGTCTGACGGCACTGGCGCGCTGACTGTGGCATTTGTTTAACATTCTTGACAGGGCAGGGCGGCCCGGCTGCCGCGTTCAGCCAGCTGTATAAAGCAGGATGAATGTTGGCTAAGTCATTGTGTTGTTTGATCAAATAATACGACAATATTATTGATATTTTCAGGTAAGTTATTGTTTATTTGATTGTATCCAATATTGTTTGATCAATTTGTAATGAAAATATTCAACAGGATATCGACAGCGCCCCCATGTCCCGCTTATGCTGCTATGCAGATTGATGCTGATGTCCGCCCACCTGCTACGAGCAGGGTGCCATGTTGCTGGCAACATGCCGGCGGGCGTCAATGGGGAATACATCTCGTGGGGGATGTCGTTGACCGGGGCTACGGCTCCGGTTTTTTTTTGCCTTGAGCGCTGAGATTTTTGTCTGGATACCTGCCATCACGCCCATTCACACCATGCTGTGAAACGACGTGAGGCGACTTAATCCCCGTGGCGCGCGCCGCGTGTTTACATGGCGGGGCTGCCCGCCGCGCAGGCAGGGGAGCTGCGTCGCCAGCTCCCCTGCACCCCTAGGCGACCCCGGGTTGCGCGAATTCCCGCTCTTTCCGGGCCGGGCAAGGCGCCGCCGAACTCGCCATTCGCTAACGTCGAATGGCTCAAACAGGGCGGCGGCTTAAAACCTTGCCCAATCCCGGCTACAGCGGCGCGCGCCACGGGGGAATGCTGCGTTGGCCGCGTAAATTCTTAGCGACAATATCCTGAGTCGAATATGCCGTGCATTCACCAGCCAGGTAGCGTAAAGCCAGTAAAAGCCTTGTCTGCAGCAGGCTGTTCAGTTTGATTGAAATGTTGCGCCGCAAAACAGTTGCCAGCTTTCCACCCGGCATGGCATGGTTGAAACCATGACCTCACCGCGTTCTTATCATACTGCCGCTTACTGTCTGCTTACCCTGGCTGCCCTGTTCTGGGCTGGCAACTTCGTCTTGGGCCGTGCCGTCCATGCCAGCATTCCTCCACTCACCCTGGCTTTTGGCCGCTGGCTGATTGCCCTGCTGGTGTTGTTGCCGGTGGGCCTCAAGCCCATGCTGGCGCAGCGCCAGTTATGGCAGCCGCACTGGCGGCGCATCATCCTGCTGGCCTTGCTGGGTATTGCCAGTTTCAATTCGCTGGTTTACCTGGGTTTGCAGTCCACCAGCGCCACCAATGGCGTGCTGCTCAATTCCTTCATTCCCATCCTGATCGTGCTGCTGGGCGCGCTGTTTTTCCACCTGCCGCTCAATCGTGGCCAGCTGGCTGCGGTGATGTTGTCCTTTGCCGGGGTGCTGCTGCTGGTGGCGCATGGCGAACCGGCACGCTTGCTGACGCTGGATATCAACCATGGCGATGCGCTGGTGTTTACCGCCATGCTGGCCTGGGCAGTGTATACCCTGTTGTTGCGTGGCCTGCCCGCCGGGCTGGATCGGCTGGGCTTGTTGACCCTGCTGGTGGCCATCGGCCTGCTGGCCATCCTGCCGCTGTTCTTGCTGGAATATGCCCAGGGACGGCGGGCGGTGCTGAATGTCACCACGCTGGCCAGTTTTGCCTATGTCGGCACCCTGCCCTCGGTGCTGGCTTATCATTTTTACAATCAGGGCGTGGCGCGGGTTGGTGCGGCGCGGGCGGGTAGCTTCATCCACCTGATGCCGGCCTTTGGTGCCGTGTTGTCCATGTTGTTGCTGGGTGAGGCCATTCATGGCTATCACCTGCTGGGGATTGCTGCCATTCTGGGCGGCGTGTTGTTGTCGGCGCGCAGCGCAGGACGTTAACAGCCGCTGACAAAATGCTGCTGCGTCTGCGCGCCTTGCATCAGGGACGCGATGCTTTTTTGTTAGCCGCTCTCTGTGAATTACAGGCTGCGCTGGGCGTGGCCGGGAAAGGTTGAATCATGAGTCGTTTCTGGAGTCCGGTGGTGCATCAGCTCACCCCTTATGTGCCGGGCGAGCAGCCCAAGCTGGATACGCTGATCAAGCTCAATACCAATGAAAATCCCTACGGGCCATCGCCCAGGGTGCTGGAGGCCATCCGCGCTGCCACCGATGACAGCCTGCGCCTGTACCCGGACCCGAGCGGCGACAAGCTGAAAGATGCCATCGCCAGCTACCACGGCGTCAGCCGCCCGCAGGTGTTCGTGGGTAACAGCTCGGACGAGGTACTCGGCATCGTGTTTCAGGCCCTGCTCAAGCACGAACAGCCTTTGCTGATGCCGGACATCAGCTATGGTTTTTATCCGGTGTATTGCGGCCTGTTCGGCATCGAAGCGCGTCAGGTTCCGCTGGATGACAGCCTGTCCATCCGCGTGGAGGACTACCGCCAGCCCTGCGGCGGGGTGATTCTGGCCAATCCGAATGCGCCCACCGGCCGCCTGCTGCCGCTGTCTGCCATCCGCCAGCTGCTGGATGATCATCCCGACCAGGTGGTGGTGATCGACGAAGCCTATGTCGATTTTGGTGGTGAAACTGCCATCGCGCTGGTGAATGACTATCCCAACCTGCTGGTGGTGCACACCCTGTCCAAATCGCGCTCGCTGGCCGGGCTGCGTGTGGGCTATGCGGTGGGCGATGCCACGCTGATCGAGGCGCTGGAGCGGGTGAAAAACAGCTTCAACGCCTATCCGCTGGACCGGCTGGCGCTGGCCGGGGCAGTCGCGTCGTTCGAAGACGACGACTACTTCCGCCACACCTGCCAGGCGGTGATGCGCACGCGGGAACAACTGACTGCGCAATTGCAGGCGCTGGGCTTTGAAGTATTGCCGTCGGCGGCCAATTTCGTGTTTGCCCGCCACCCGCAGCACGACGCCGCCATGCTGGCCACCGGCTTGCGTCAGCAGGCGGTGATCGTGCGCCACTTTACTGCGCCGCGCATCAACCAGTACCTGCGCATCAGCATCGGTACCGATGCCGAATGCGCACGGCTGGTACAAGTGCTGGGCAGTTTGCTGTCCTGAGACGGCAGGCCGATTTCAACCTCGGAAAGGAAGCGACATGAGCGAGCAAGACCGCGCCGCCGGCAAGGCCCGCCGCACCCAGGTGATGGGCGAGGCTTTTGTCGAACGGGCAATGAGCAATCTGGATGGCTTTTCCGCCCCCTTGCAGGACTGGCTGAACGAGCATGCCTGGGGCAGCACCTGGCAGCGCGAGGGGCTGGACCTGAAAACCCGCAGCCTGATCACCTGCGCCATGCTGGCGGCGTTGGGCCGTAGCACCGAGCTGAAAGGCCATGTGCGCGGTGCCATCAATAATGGTGCCAGCCTGGTGGAAATCCGCGAGGTACTGTTGCACAGTGCCGTGTACGGCGGCGCACCGGCGGCGGTTGAGGCTTTCCGCAGTGCGCGTGAAGTGCTGAACGAGCTGGGACTCAAACTGGAAGAATAGGCTGACTGACGGCAGGGTTGATTTTCTGCCGCCAGGCCCCACACTGAGTGCATCTCCACCCCCGGTGGCCAGTCACAGCATTGGCCGCCTTTGCCTGAAGGACATGAAGATGGCATCTGTAACCCTGCGCGGTAACCCGGTTGAAGTGGCAGGCACCCTGCCGGTCAAGGGCGACAAGGCTCCGGCCCTGACGCTGACCAATGGCGATCTGGCCGACGTGACCCTGGCCGACTTTGCCGGCAAGAAGAAAATCGTCAACATCTTCCCCAGCGTGGACACCCCGACTTGCGCCACTTCGGTACGCAAGTTCAACGAAAAAGCCGCAGGCAAGGCCGACACCGTGGTGCTGTGCGTTTCTGCTGACCTGCCGTTTGCGCAAAAGCGCTTCTGCGGCGCTGAAGGCATCGAAAACGTGGTGAACCTGTCCACCTTCCGCAATGCCGACTTCCTGCAAGCCTGGGGCGTGAAGCTGGCTTCCGGCCCGCTGGCCGGCCTGACTGCCCGTGCCGTGGTGGTGCTGGATGCCGACAACGCCGTGCTGCACAGCGAGCTGGTAGCCGAAATCGGCAGCGAACCCAACTACGAAGCCGCGCTGGCCGTGCTGTAATCTGCCCGTCGTTACGCAGTAAACACCAACGGCAGCCCGTGACGGCTGCCGTTTTGCTTTGTTGACAGACTCCTCTCGCTATCCGGAAGGAACGCGAGGCCCCCTTACAGGGTAAGGGCGGGGGGATAGGGAATAAATAGAAGGCTGCGAAAGTAATCAGTGAATCGAAAGGTCCGGCTTTGCCGGGGCCAGTGCAAGCGAATCAAATAACTTTGTCAGCAGCCTGAACGGCAGCCCGTGACGGCTGCCGTTTTTGTATGTGGATGCGTTAATGCTGTGGCTGCAAGCGGAACCAGCTGAGCGCCTGGTGCAGTACCCCGGCAGACTCCGCCAGTTGGTGCATGACCGGGTGGGCATTGCGCATTTGTTCGTCGATGCTGCTGGCCAGGTGGGCCAGTTCAAAACCATGCTGGCGAATACTGTTGCCAGCCTCGCTCTGTTGCTGGCGCACCTGGCTGATCTGCCCCATCAGCAGGTCCAGCTCGGCCAGTGACTGGTCCACGCTCGACAGGGCAGTGTCCAGCGCTTGCTGGGCATGCTGGTTGTCGTGGCTGGCCTTGCCGGCGGTATCAATGGCGTCACCCAGCGACTGCTTTACCGTTTCCACCTGCGACAGGCAGTCAAAAATGCGCGAAGTAGCGCTGGCGGTGCGCTCGGACAGCTTGCGAACCTCATCCGCCACCACGGCAAAACCGCGGCCCTGCTCGCCGGCACGGGCAGCTTCAATTGCTGCATTGAGCGCCAGCAGATTGGTCTGGTCGGCTACATCGCGAATCAGGGTGCTGATCTGGGCGATATCGCCAATCGACTGGTTCAGCTGCTGCATTTCCTGCATGGCTGAATCAATGCGAGCGGCCAGGTCTTGCATGGCAGAGGCATTGGCACTGCACAGCTGGCGGGCATGCTCGGTACGTTGCAGCGCCTGTTGCGATCCGCTTTCGGCCTGGGCAATGAATTGCGCCACGCTCTCAGCCTGGCTGGCAATCTGCGCTGCTGCTTCGTTGCTCAGATTGGCCTTGCCGCTTTGCAAACGGCTGGCGTCCGCTGCCTGGCTGGTGATTAGCTGCAATTGCTGGCTGTCACGCTGATTGCGGCTGGCGTGCTGATGCACATTGCTCAACAGCTCGCCCAGTCGCTCCAGAAAGCGGTTGATGCGTGCGGCCATTTGCGCCAGTTCATCCTGCCCCTGTTCCGGCAAACGCGCCGCCAGATTGCCTTCACTCAGTGCATCCACGGCACGGCCCATGGCCGCCATCTGCATTTTCAAGCGCCGTGCCAGTGCCAGCTGAATCAGCACTACTGCCACACTGGCCAGCAGCAAAGGCCCCAGAATGATGATGGCCAGCTGTTGCAGCATGGCGTGCATGGCTGCTTCTTCGGCGGCCTGATCCTTGCCGGCCAGCACCAGTTG
Source organism: Aquitalea sp. ASV11 (assembly GCF_016429185.1). Classification (NCBI taxonomy): domain Bacteria; kingdom Pseudomonadati; phylum Pseudomonadota; class Betaproteobacteria; order Neisseriales; family Chromobacteriaceae; genus Aquitalea; species Aquitalea sp. ASV11. The sequence continues at coordinate 8,314 of NZ_JAELUD010000067.1, read as the reverse complement.
CTGGTCTAGCAGTGCCACCAGCGGCACCAGGCTTTGCTGATAGGCCTGTTCCGGAATCGATAGCGCATCTTGTGGCGCGGTTTCGGCAATGGTCAGCGCGCTTTCCAGATTCTTGGCGTATTGCTGCCACAGCATATTGCTTTGCTGTGCAAATTTTTCCGCACTGTCCGCAGGCAGGGCTGCGGCAATGCGGCTGCCCAGTTGCTTGACCTGCTGCTTGACCTGTTGCAGATGCTTGGCCGTTTCCGGCTGCAAGGGGTCGGCGCGGGACAGGCTGAGCACGCTGGCCTTGAACTGATACAGATTGGCTGATAGTTGCTGATGCTGGCTGTAGTCATCCACATGCCGGGTGAGGGAGAACAATTGCTGACTGGTAACGGCCAGCACAATCAGCAGGCTGGCCACGGTAAACAGGATGGTCAGCCATAAACGCTTGATAAGAGACATGATTGCAGCTTCTGCACAATGGATGCTGCGCAGTGTAGACCCTGAGAATGACAGTTCCATGACATGACTTAATGCCAAATGCTTAGAATTGCCTGTGAAATGGCTACATCATTTACAAGCAGGTCTTGGTAATCCGGGCCGGACATCATGCAACAGGGCCTTTGTCACCACCATGCGTCAGGGGCAGGAACCGGCAACCGGGCAGGACACACAGCAAGCCGCTGCGCGCTCAGCCCTGCCGTATTGCTGTGGCCGGTTCATTGCATCTTCCTTGCATCAGCGTGTGGCGCTGATGTTGTCCTTGGCGGCAATTGAAGGTGCAGGCAAGGCAAACACCCGTGAGGGCAGCTTGAACTGCAACAGCTTGAGCAAGGCCAGCGGCCCATCGCCAGCGCTGGTGCGCAGGATATAACGTGCGGTCAAGCCATCTGGCAGGGCAAAGTCCAGTTGAAAACGGGCTTTGTCCAGTTGCACCACCCTGGCTTTTTCCAGCAAGCGGACGAAGGCCCAGCGACCGCTGAATTCCAGCGTTTGCCGTGTGCCGGTCCCCAGCGACAGCCATTGCAAATAAGTGCCGCCGGGCTGCCCGGTCTGCGGCCAATGCATGGCTACCCAGGCTTCGTGCTGGTTGAAGTACTTCAATGCCTGGCCATCAATCATCAGCGTGGTTTCGGCCAGGCCCGGCATGGCAACCGGGCGCAGCTCAAACTGATAGCCGGCATCGCCTTCGGCATACAGCAGGCTGGACAGGCGGCTCAGTGCATTCACCGCATTAAGGAAGTCGGCATCGAAAGGTGCGGCATTCTGCAAGGTGGGGCTGGGCAGCCACTGGTCTCCTTCCTGCACCAGCGCTCCGGCCAGTGTACTGCCCAGAAAGCGGGCAATCGCGCCTTGTTCCGGGGCCAGAAAGCCGGTCAGCACCGGAATGGAGCTGTCGTTATCGCTGGCATTGAAGGGAAAGCGCCCGGCCAGCTGACTACCCCAGGGCAGGTAGATGCTACGGCGCCACAAATCATTGATGTCAAACGCTGCAGGCAGCATCACCACCTGATTGGCACTATCCAGCGGGCTGACAAACAGCTGCTGCGCAAAACCGGCCCATTCTGCCCCCAGGCTGGCAGCCAGCATGGCCGCGTACTCCTGGCCATGGGCCAGCGCATTCTGTTCGCCCTTGAACAGCGCCTGTGCCAGCTGGCGGGACGCGGCATCGGGGTTGGGCGAGGAGGCCAGCTGTTGCAGCTTCAGCCGCACCGAGGTGACGGATTCCAGATAGCGCGCCAGGCTGATTGTGTGGCTGGCTTGTGCATCATCCGGCGCAGTCAGCCGCAACAAGGGCCCAAAGGCACGTGCTAGCGGGGCGGAAGGCTGTGTCTGCTGCATGGCCGCCTTGTCACCGGATTTGCCCACCAGTGCGCGGGTTTTGTCCAGCAAGTCACTGGCCAGGGACTTTTCCTCCATGCCAGCCTGCCCCTGATACTGGATCATGCTCATCAAGGCCAGCAGCGGCGAGCGTTGCGGGTCGGCATAGGTGTTCAATTGCTCCACGGCGCTGGACAGGCTGTTGGCAGATTGCCAGCGCAGCCCGTTCAGCCAGCGTTGCCAGGCGGCGGCGTAGTCATTGAAATAACGTTGCTGCAAGCGGGTTTTCAGCAGGCTGCCTTCACTGCGTGCGGCTTCTGCCCCCATCACCCATAGCGCCTCGCCGCCTTGTTTCGGGTCGGCATTTTCGATGGCGGTGCGGACATGGCCTTCCCATGCCTCGCGGGTATAGGCACCGGGCAGGGTGCCGGGCAGCAGGAACAGGCCACGGCTATCCACGCCCGGTAGCAGGCTGCTGGCGGTGCGGGCGGGGTATTTGTCGGTAGCCTGTTGCAGGATGGACTGGTAAATCGTTTCGTCTCCATGTTCCACGCCATTGAGGCCAAGCAAGGTCTGCCGGGCTGCGGATACCACGGCAGGGTTGGCCGCCAGCTTCCATTCCGGGTGTGTTGCCAGATGCTGCGCATAAAAGCGCATGATGTCTGCTTGCGGCTGGCCGCCCAAGCCACTGCGCAGGCCTAGTTGATCCGACAGGAATAAAGCCTGCGTGCGGGAAGGCGTATCCAGCATCAAATAGGCTTTCAGGCTGTCAAACCCCACCTTGCTGGCCAGCGCAATCGCCTCGCCACCGCCGGACAGCGGCAGCTTGTTCAGTTCAAGCAAAACGCGCTGGATATCCTGTTGCACAGGCGTAATCACCCACTGCCGGGCAGCCTTGCCGTAAGCGGCAAACAGCGGTGCCTGCACCCTGTCATTCAGGTTCAGGCCAAAGCGCGACAGCAGGGGAATACCGGCGTTGGCTTGCTGTGACAGCTGCTGCAATAACTGTTGGGTGCTCAGCAAGGCTGGCACGGCCTGCCTGATGGTGCGGGCGGCATCCAGCTGGGCGATGCGGGCCTGGGCGTCCATCACCAGGGTGTGATTGCGCACGGCGGACACCCCCACCGCCACCGCCAGCAGCAGGGACAGGGCACACACAAGCCAGCCGATGCGGTCGGTCAGCGCAAGACGATGGCGGCGCGGTGCACATTGCACACAATCCTCCACCACATGGCCTGCAATATGCGATAAGTCAGCACCGGCAATCCACGCCAGGCGAATGATGTGCTGCCCGTCTGGCAGGTGGCGGCTGATCTGCGCCAGGGATTCGGCCAGATCATCAATCACACCGGGCTGGTCCAGCGCAGCGGAAAAGGCCAGCGTGGCTGGGCCTTGATGTGCCAGCAAGGCTGCCTGTCCGTCAATGGCGCTCTGCCAGACCAGTTGGCGCAAGTCGGCCCGCGTTTGTGCCGCATCGCCGGGTCGGGTCAGCAGGCAGGAAATGCCCTGCTCCGGTACCGTCCAGCCGGTAAGGGCAAGGCAGACCGGCAGCCGCCACTGACAGCGTGCATTCAAATCCAGCAGCTGTTGCAGCTGCATACTCCCGGTCTTCGGCAATGCTTCCGCCACCAGGGTGACGGCATCCAGCGGCACACGCCAACGGCCACGCAAACGGGCGAGGCGCTTTGCAGGCTGTTCCGGGGTGATGCGCAACAGCAAGGCATCCGGGCTATCCAGCCAGAGCGGTGCCGGGGCCTGGTCGACATCCGCCAGGCTGGACACTACCTTCTCCGGCAATAGCGTTGCCACCCATGGCTTGATGCTGCGCCATTTGCCCGGGTACTGATGGCTCATGTATTGCAGGACGGAATCCAGGCTGGTGGAGGTGCCATCCATGCCGGTGTTGGCACGGTGAAAGCGAGGCACCGCCAATGCAGAAGGCCCCCGGATCAGCAGCAGTAACCAGACAAACACCGCCAGGGTTGGCAGTAACACAGCCCAGAAGAAAAGACTGGTTTGCAACAAGAAGCCATCCGTCGGCCCCTGAAACAGCGTTTTGCCATACAACCAGACCAGCAGCAGCGCCAGTGCGCCAATTGCAAACAGGATGAGCGGTATCCAGTAAACGCGGCGCGGGGTAGGGGAAGAGCTTGGCAGGCTGGTCATGGCGATGGCTTCTCACGTTTGGCAATGCAATTCAAAGGACATTCACGCTTACACACGGTCAGCGCTGGCGGTGTTATTGCAAATCAATATGTGGTTTGAGTGACTACTGGCCGGCCTATGCGCCCTGCCTTTGTCGTTATTGGTGGAAAACGCTGGGCGTTATTTGCTTTCATCACCATCCAGTAAATCTGATTTGGACCAGTCGCACAGACCGGCAGGTGGGCTAGCCTTGGCCGCGCCTGAATCAGGGAAGAAAAAATACTCTTTTTTTGTTTTTTTGGAAAAGTAACGCAGAACTGTTATGCCATCTTGATATAGATAAAAAGAGTAGTAGCCAGTATTTTTCTTGTTAATCATTTCACGGTATAAGTTCTCATAATCTTTGGTTGCTCCGGAAAACGCAATATTATAATTGGATGAATACTTCAATGGAATTGAAGCGCCATTATTGTATTTTACATAACCATTTCTGAGTGGGCCTTGCGGCAGGGTCAGGCTGATAAAAATGGGCTTTTTGTCTCCCATGGCAGAAAAGCAGTAGGTGTTGGTTTCATTAATTCTGTTTTCGGATGTGGCCGGGAGCGCGGATGCATGCGCCGTGATGACAATAAGGGCGCTAATTAGGCTAGTGAATTTTATTAGCATGACAGTCCTTGATAAGTAAATTGAACAAATCAAAACCAATACTTCATACTTATGTGCTTGATTATTTTTTCAACAGGCTAGATTTTGACCAGTCGCAGACTATGCCTGTTGCATCTTCTTTTTGTGCTCCTTGATCAAGAAATAATTTATAGTGTTTATTTTTTTTCTTGGAGAAATACACAACGTCTGTACTTGGAGGGGCTTTCATGTATACGGCGTAAGTATAATATCCAGTCATTTTGTTGTTTATTAGTTCGGCATAAGTTTGTATTTGACCATCAAATGTTGATTTTTCTGTTTTTATATCTTCTGAATAGAGATATTTCAAACGTCGTTTTTGACCATTTTCATGCTGTGCTTCGCCAGTGTTCTGTTCATCATAAAATAAGCTGAAATTAATAAAAATAAATTCATTTTTGTCTTGTGCTGAAAAGCAAGTGGGTACAGATATTTCTAATTCATATATTGAACTTCCCTGGCGGTTAGTCGCATGCGCTGCAATAGTAAACAGAAAGATGACTGCGATGGTTGGCTTTCTTAACATTGGTATCCTTGCAGTGTGGATTGTGGTGGATGTTTTAAATAATTATTTGATTTGCTTAATTTCACTATTATTTAATAGATTTGACTTGGACCAGTCACACCCAATGGCCGGTACTTGTATTTTTGAATGTGCAGCTCCTAAATCGCGAGATAGATTGTACATTTTATTTTTCTTTTTGGAGAAGTACGCAATGCCTGGAGGTGCCCTTGTGTATACAGTGTAGATGTAATATCCAGTCATTTTATTATTCATCATTTCGGCATAAATTTGTCTTTCTTCATCAGTGGCTGATCTATTGGTTTTTATTATTTCTGTGTATAAATATTTAAGGCGTAATGTTGGGCCGTTAATATGTTTGGCAAAACCACCTTGTTGTTCGTTGGAAAATAGCATTAGTCTGATAAATGCAAGATCACTCTTCTCTCCTCCTGAATAGCAATAGTCACTAAATACATCTATTTGGGTTGTTTGCATTTCCTCTCCGTTGATGGCTGGGCTGGTAAAAATGAAAAAAATGTAAACTAAAAAAGTAAATATTATTGACATGTATATATTTCTTTGCGATTATTCTTTCATTATTAATATTTAAGGTCTTTGTAATGTGTAGGGTATGCTAAGTGAGTGGGTGGTTTTAATGTATTTTTTTATTATCTTTCCATTTTTGTCTTTCTCATCGGATTCTTCTTCTTTGCTATTTCTACGCCAGTCAAAAGTGATGTTCACACCCCCTTTGGGTGGGATGAAATCATGTAAAATCCATTTGCAATACTCCAAGGCTTGTAGTCGTCGTTCAAGTCCATTAATTTTATGTTCGAGAACCTTTCCATTGATGCCTTTGCTGACCTCGATGCCATTTTGAATGGTAGTCCCTACATCACACAGACGGTGCACTGTAACTGCATATGGTGATTGATTGCTTATCCAGTAAAAGCCACAGCTATCGACACAACCAAATACATTGTTGATGGACGGAGGTTTTTTATTTTTTGGGCCTGGCACTCCTGGCTTTGCAATCATCAGGTCTGGGTCCCAGCCTAATTCCGCATACACACCAAGCTGTGCATTTTTGGCGGGTGGTATTCCACGAAATTCACCATACTTTGAATAAGAACCTTTGTGTGTGAGTTGAATAATGCCGCGTCCCCAATAGGGCTTGTATTTTGCGCTTTGAAGATGTGGCTCCGCTAAAAATGCCAGATAACTTGTTTCTGGAATGGTCTGGGAAATAAAATGGGCTAATCTCCCTTTGCTGTGTAATATTCCATACTTGTTAAAGCCTTGGCATAGTGCCTTTGTCCAGGTTTTGGCCGTGGAGAATGCTTCCTCCCAATTCTTGGATTCGGTTTTAAATTGCGTATTAACAAGGCGTTTTAGTGTTCTTGGCAGTAATTGCGCAAACTCAAACTCCGACAGCCAATTACATTTCCTGAAATGCAGGATGAACTCCCTGGGGTTGAAGAACCAGACGTCTTCCGTTATCGCGCCCTGGTAAAATGCCTTGCTGGCATTGTCTACAGTAGGTAGACAAGCACTGGGGAATTTATTGTTGTTGTCGACGAATCGCTGCCAGAAGCAGGCTTTGTCCAGGTCGTCCATTAATTTCTGGAATTTGCTATTGTCTAGTGGTATGGGGTTGAGCGGGGAGGCCACTTTGCGCCATTGTTGGCGCACTGCCTTCTTTGCTTTGTCCCATTCGCTGGGAATTTTGCAAATCATCTTTGATAGTTTGCTACTGACAGCCTGGTCAGTTAAGGCGCGTTGCAATGCGGCTGCGTTTTTCTCGCTGCCCGCTGGATACAGTAGCGAATGAATGATTTTGCTATCACACAGGCCGTTATCAACCGGATCATCATCGATGAGGGTCCAGTCTGCCCAGTCCGGAAAATCGCCATCACTAAATACGGTAATGGGCTTTGCGCCCTGGGCGGGTGCGGCATTGAGATTGACCCAGGCCAGGCCCTGTGGTGTGTCAATCTGATGCCAGTGTGGAATGTCATGGCCAATTTTCTGGGTGTTGACCTCATCAATGATGCGGCCAAATTTCAGCATTTCATAAATTGCGCTAGGTGTGTTCTTTTTATAATTTTTGCTAATTGTTATTGATTTGTTATGGAGATTATATTCGTAGTTTTCGTAAAAATCTTTATGCTTGGCTGAGCAAGAAATGGCAGTGTATTCATTATTATTAAGTAACTTTGTAGTGATTGCTGCGTCTCCCTTTTCAAATTTGATGGTGACGTATAAATCTGACGTACTCGGTGTCGGATTTTTGAGGGTGGATGCACTGTAATCTGGCGCTGTCGCCTGAAAATATAAGGGAGTGCCTGCCGGGATGTAGTAGTGGGTATCGCCGTAAACAATGTTTTTCCGGCCGGATTTGGCGAGGTTCAGCTTGCCGCTGCTGCGACCAGTGATTTTCTTTACATTTGCACCGCTGCAAAAGATTTCAAAATGGATGCCGCTATTGTCTGCCACGTTACCGACATGGCCAATCAGGTCTTTTCTATAGATGGGGCTGCCCTTGGCGTAGGCGGTTTTGATGGCTTCATTGATGACTTGCAGGTGTTGATAGCAGGAGTAATACACAATGCAGCCTTCTGCCTCGCTACCAATCTGGGTTTCATGCCTGATGATCACCACTCCGCTGGAGTTGGCGTGCTCGCTGAGGTCAGTCCCTTTGTCCTCGGCGTAATACATGACGGCACCGTCGGCAATCGCCCATACGGCGTTGTTGTCCCCCGATCCGACAAAGCCGGTAATGTGCAGGCCGGGGTGCCATTGGCCGGATTTCCCTACTGGAAATCCGCCTCTGTCGCGATTGGGCATCATGCTTTCCAGCCATGCCCTATCTTCTTTCTGGGTGGTGGTTTGTGCTTGTGCTGGCTTTAGTAGTACCGGTGGTCCGATTAACATGTTTATTCCTTGTTCGGATTGAATGATGAGCTGGCGAATAATCAATACCCTTCATTCCGAGTAGTTCTGATCAAGGCTTAATTCGGTTTTGGGGAATGCGCTGACTGGATTAGCCAGCCCCGCCTTCCCCTCATTACTCAGCGTGCCGTGCAGCTTGATATCGCCAAATACTTCAACCCCCTTGGCGCTGATGCGGATGCCATGGCCGCCTGCTGCCAGTTCGATGCTGTCGTGCCCGGC
>NZ_JAELUD010000066.1:0-21246 GCF_016429185.1 Aquitalea sp. ASV11 | reverse complement strand
ACCTTGCAGTTTGACCTCAACCGCGACATCAACGGTGCCGCGCGCGATGTACAGGCCGCCATCAATGCTGCGCGTTCGTTGCTGCCCACCGGCATGCCGTCCAACCCCACCTACCGCAAGGTGAACCCGGCCGACGCGCCCATCATGATCATTGGCCTGACCTCGGACTCGCTCACCCGCGGCCAGATGTACGATGCCGCCGACTCCATCCTTGGCCAGAAGCTGGCGCAGGTGGAGGGCATTGGCGATGTGAATATCGGTGGCGGCGCACAGCCGGCGGTACGGGTGGAAATGAACCCCTTGCAGCTGAACCATTACGGTATCGGCATGGAAACGGTGCGCGCCGCCATCACCAGCACCAATGCCAACCGGCCCAAGGGCTTTGTCGAGGACGGCCAGCGTCACTGGCAGGTACAGGCCAATGACCAGGCCGGCAAGGCCAGCGACTACCTGCCGCTGGTGGTGAGCTACAAGAACGGCGCGGCGGTGCGCCTGTCCGACGTGGCCGAGGTGAAGGATTCGGTACTGGACGTGCGCAATGCCGGTTTGCTGGGCAAGCAACCGGCGGTGATGATCATCCTGTTCCGCCAGCCGGGTGCCAACATCATCGAAACAGTGGAGCGGGTGAAGGCCTTGCTGCCGCAGTTGCAGGCGTCCATTCCCGCCGCCATCAAGATGCAGGTGGTAATGGACCGCACCTCCACCATCCGCGCCTCGCTGTCCGAGGTGGAGCGCTCACTGCTGATTTCCATCGCGCTGGTCATCCTGGTGGTCTTCCTGTTCTTGCGTAATGGCCGTGCCACCGCCATTCCCGCCATCACCGTGCCGGTGTCGCTGGTGGGCACCTTTGCCGTGATGTATCTGTGCGGCTTTTCGCTCAACAACCTCAGCCTGATGGCGCTGACCATTGCTACCGGTTTTGTGGTGGACGACACCATCGTGGTGCTGGAAAACATTGCCCGCCATATCGAAAACGGCATGAAGCCCTTCCAGGCGGCCTTGCAGGGCGCGCGTGAAGTGGGCTTTACCGTGCTGTCTATGAGCATTTCGCTGATTGCGGTGTTCATTCCCATCCTGATGATGGGCGGCATCATCGGCCGCCTGTTCCGCGAGTTTGCCGTCACGCTGTCGGTGGCCATTCTGGTGTCGCTGCTGGTGTCGCTCACCACCACGCCTATGTTGTGTGCGCGCTGGTTGAAAAGCCATGGCGAACACAAGCCGGGCCGCCTGTTTGTCTGGAGCGAGCGCATGTTCGACGCCATGCTGGCCGGCTATCGCCGCAGCCTTGGCTGGGCGCTGCGCCACGGCCCGCTGATGATGCTGATGCTGGCAGCCACCATCGCGCTGAATGTTTATCTGTACGTGATTGTGCCCAAGGGCTTTTTCCCGCAGCAGGACACGGGTCGGCTGACCGGCATGATCAAGGCCGACCAGAGCATTTCCTTCCAGGCCATGCAGCAAAAGCTGCAACGCTTTATCGACGCGGTAGGACAGGACCCGGCGGTGGACAAGGTGATTGGCTTTACCGGTGGCGGCCAGCGCAATACCGCCAATATGTTTGTCAGCCTCAAGCCGCTGGGCGAGCGCACGGAAACGGCCGATCAGGTGATTGCCCGCCTGCGCAAGCGGCTGGCGCGCGAACCGGGGGCGCAGTTGTTTTTGCAATCGGTGCAGGACATCCGCGTGGGTGGACGTGCGGCCAATGCCCAGTACCAGTACACCCTGCAAGGGGATGATCTGGAAGAGCTGCGCCGCTGGACGCCCAGGGTGCAGCAGGCGCTGCAAAAACTGCCGATGCTGGCCGATGTCAGCAGCGATCAGGAAATCAAGGGCCTGCAGACCACGCTCACCTTCGACCGTGATGCCATGGCGCGCCTGGGCCTGACCCAGTCGCAAGTGGATTCGGTGCTGAACGACGCCTTCGGCCAGCGCCAGGTGTCCACCATCTACAACCCGCTCAACCAGTACCACGTGGTGCTGGAAGTGGCACCCCAGTTCTGGCAAAGCGCCGAAGGCCTGCGCAGCATCTATCTGCAAACCACCACCGGCCAGCCGATTCCGCTATCCGCCTTTGCCCGCTGGCAGCCCACCAATACCGCGCTGGCGGTGAACCACCAAAGCCAGTTTGCCGCCACCACCGTGTCCTTCAACCTGCCGCCGGGCAGTTCGCTGTCCGACGCCACCGCCGCCATCGACAAGGCGACAGCGGACATCGGCCTGCCATCGTCGATACACGGCAGCTTCCAGGGTACGGCCAAGTCCTTCCAGGATTCGCTGGGCAGTCAGCCGGTGCTGATTCTGGCGGCCATGGTGGCGGTGTATATCGTGCTGGGCATGCTGTATGAAAGCGTGGTGCACCCGCTCACCATCCTGTCCACGTTGCCGTCGGCCGGGGTAGGTGCCTTGCTGGCGCTGCTGGCCACCGGTGGCGAATTCAACATCATCGCGCTGATCGGCGTGCTGTTATTGATCGGCATCGTCAAGAAAAACGCCATCATGATGATCGACTTTGCCCTCATTGCCGAACGCGAGCAGGGCCTCAGTTCGCACGATGCCATTCTGCAAGCCTGCCTGCTGCGCTTCCGTCCCATCATGATGACCACGCTGGCCGCCCTGTTTGGCGCATTGCCGCTGGCACTGGGGCATGGCGACGGTGCCGAGATGCGCACCCCGCTGGGCATCTCCATTGTCGGTGGCCTGCTGCTCAGCCAGTTGCTGACGCTGTACACCACGCCGGTGGTTTACCTGTATCTGGACCGTTTCCGCCTGTGGTGCCAGCAATGGCGCGACAACTGGCGTAGCCGGGCTGCCACCGCACACAAGGAATGACACGCATGTCTGCATTCACCCCGTCCCGGCTGGCACTGGCCGGCCTGATCAGCCTGCTGCTGGCAGGCTGCGCCATTGGCCCGGACTACACCCGTCCCAAGATGGATATTCCGGCAACGTACAAGGAAGACGGCCGCTGGAAAACCGCCACCCCGCAAGATGCCGCCCCGCGTGGCAACTGGTGGGCGGTGTATCAGGACCCGCAGCTCGATAGCCTGATGGACACCCTCAACCGGCAAAGCCCCACCATTGCCCAGGCCGAGGCCAATTACCGTAATGCCCGTGCCTTGCTGGATCAGGCCGAAGCCAGCCTGTGGCCCACCATCAGCAGCACCGCCAGCAAAACCCGTGGCGTGACCACGGCGGGCGGCAGTGTCAGCAATCAGTACAATCTGTCCGCCAGCGCCAGCTGGGAAGTGGACTTGTGGGGCACGGTGCGCCGTGCGGTGGAGGCGGGCAATGCCAAGGAAGCGGCCAGCGCCGCCCAGTTGGCGTCCATTCGCCTGAGCAGCCAGGCCCAGCTGGCTACTGCCTACCTGCAACTGGTGGCGGCCGATGTGCAGCTCAAGCAATTGCAGGACAGCGAGGCCAATCTGCTGCAAAACCTGCAGCTCACCCGCAACCAGTTTGCCGTGGGCATGGTGTCGGACGATGCCGTGGCGCAGGCGGAAAGCAGCTGGAAAACCGCTCAGGCCGCCCGCGTGGACAAGCAACTGAGCCGTGCCCAGCTGGAGCACGCCATTGCCGCCTCGCTGGGTGTGGCCCCGGCCAGCTTCACGCTGCCGGTCAGCAAAACCCTGCCCCATCTGCCACAACTGCCAGCCGGCCTGCCGTCCACCTTGCTGGAGCGCCGTCCGGACATCGCGGCGGCAGAGCGGGCAGTGGCACAGGCCAATGCCGAAATCGGCATTGCCAAGGCAGCGTTCTTTCCCACGCTGAACCTGACTGCCAGCGGAGGTTACAAGAGCAGCAGCTTTGCCGACTGGGTCAGCCTGCCCAACCGCATTTGGAGTGTGGGGCCGCAGCTGGCGCTTACTCTGTTTGACGGTGGCTTGCGCCGCGCACAGACCGCCGCTGCCGTGGCCAGCTACGACGCCAGCGTGGCCAGCTACCGCCAGACCGTGCTGAGTGCTTTCCAGGCCGTAGAGGACAATCTGTCGGCCCAGGCGCTGTTGGACGAGGAAATGCAGTACCAGCAAGCGGCACTGGCCGCCGCGCAGCGGGCGGAAACCATTGCACTCAACCAGTATCGCGCCGGGGTGGTGAGTTATCTGAATGTGTTGACTGCGCAAAACAGCCGCATCAGCGCGGAAAACAGCCTGTGGAGCCTGAAAAACCGCCAGTACACCGCCAGCGTGGCCTTGATTGCCGCGCTGGGTGGTCAGTGGTAGTGGCCCTGCCAGTCAGATGAAAAACAGCCCTCAACGGGCTGTTTTTCATGAAATGAACAAGCGAATAAGGGCGCTCAGAACGGCCTTCTGCCGCTGATGGCACCGGGCGACTGCACGCTCCATTCGCTGACCACCAGATAGCCATCCTGCACGGCAAACAGCATGGACAGGTCCACGCTGCGCAGCAAGGTGCCGGGTGTGTGGCTGTGCGGCTCCAGCCAGCCATGGGCGCGATGCACCACAAAGCCCACGCCATTGGCCTCGGCCAGACAGTTGATATCGCCAAAGGCGCGCAACTGCCGCAAGATGCCGTCCAGCGGGCCGCACAGGTTCAGCGTGCGTTCGGCATCGCTCCAGCGTGGCCAGTAGCTGCCAGCCCCTTGCGGCCGGGCCTGTTGCCAGAGTCTGGAGAAGTCCGCGATGACGCGGCGGCCCAACTGCTCCAGTGCCAACTGGCATTTCCATTCCAGCGTGGCCAGGGTTTCATCGGGGCTCAGGGTGAACAGTTGCTGATCCAGCAGCGCGCCGCTGTCAAAGCGCGGCTCCACCACATGGCAGCTCACGCCCCATTGGCTGCGCTGTTCCAGAATGGCCCGCACCAGCGGAAACGGCCCGCGTGCTTCCGGCAGCGGCGAGGGGTGGAAGTTGACCGCATGGGCCAGATAAGGCCGCCAGTCTGGTACTTTCCAGTCATAACTGCCCAGCAGCAGGGCTTCGCAGCCTTGCGCGGCCAGTGCGGCCAGATCTGCCTCGGTCATTGGCGACAGCTGCACGGGAATGCCCAGCCGGGCCGCCTGTTCCAGCACCTGCCGGTTGTCGTGAATCTTGCCATCCAGCGGGCAGGTGAAGATTTTCAACGGCTGCCAGCCGGCCAGCAAGGCAAGGTCCAGCAGCACCTTGAAACGGTCGGTCAGGGTAATGGCAAAGCGCATGGCGGCATCCTGGCGTGAATCAGGCTGACAGATATACCAGCTTGTCGGCCTGTAGGGGCCGGACTGGCAAACACCTTAACAAATCTGCTCAGCACGCCCCGGCAGATGGCGGCGGGGCCGGATGTACGCTGCCAGCGCCATCACTGCTGGCTGGTGTGGCGGACACCGCCTGTTTGCGCAGGCGGCTGGGGCGCAGCTGGCCGCTGGCTTCCAGCGCCGGATAGGCCGTGGCGCACAGATGGGAGTGGATACGCTTGAAGTCACGCAGGATATCCAGATGCAGCGAGCTGGTTTCCATGCTTTCCAGCCTGCCTTCGCGCAGCCTTGCCATATGGCTTTCGGCGGCTTGCATTTCCAGTTCGCGCACCCGGGTTTTTTCGTCCAGCAACTGGCGTGCCGCCTTGACGTCACCGGTCAGGAACACGGAGAAGGACAGCTTGAGATTGTCGATGATCAGGCGGTGAAAGGCCTCCAGTTCCTGCGCCCCTTCGCGCGAGAACTGCAGCTGATGCTTGATCTTCTTGTTGGCCAGCTCCATCAGGTTCTTGTCGATGATGTCGCCGATATGCTCCAGGTTGATCGACAAGGCCATGATCTCCATCGCCCGCCGCCCCTCGGCTTCGTCCAGGCTGTCGCGGGTCAGCTGCACCACGTACAGCTTGATGGCCTCGTACAGGCTATCCACCGCGTTGTCGCGTTGCGAAACCGCCAGTGCCAGCTTGCGGTCATTGCCCAGCAACACCTGCATGGATTCGCGCAGCATGGTTTCCACGATATCGCCCATGTGCAGGGCCTCGCGGGCGGCACAGGCCAGCGCCACGCTGGGCGTGCCCTGTACGCTGGCATCCAGATACAGCGGCTGGGCCGGGTCGTCTGCGGCCTTGCTGTCCGGCAGCCAGCGGCACAGCCAGCGCGACAGCGGCTGGATGCCCGGCAGGAAAACCAGTGCCACCACCACATTGAACAGAGTGTGGAAATCCGCCGCCAGCCGCGCCGGATTGTCCTCCAGCTGGCCCAGCCAGCCCAGCAACGGGTCCAGCAAGGGCAGGAACAGCGCACAGCCCAGCAGCCGGGTGAGCAGATTACCCGCCGGCAGTCGGCGGTGCGCCGGATTGCTGCTGGACAGGCCTTCGATGAAGGGGTTGAGCGCACTGCCCAGATTGGCACCCAGAATCAGCGCACAGGCGGCCAGTGGCGGAATGAAGCCGGAATAGGCCAGCGACATGGTGAGCAAGACCGTGGCCACACTGGAATGCGCCAGCCAGGTCAGCACTGCGCCCAGCAGCAGGGTGAGCAGTGGCTCGTCGGTAATGGCCGACAGGATTTCCCGCACAATCGGCGCGTTTTCCGCCGGTGCCAGGCTGGTGAGCAGCAGATGCAGCGACAGCAGCATCAGCCCCAGGCCAATGGCTACCCGGCCCAGGTCGCGCCCTCTGGCATCCCGGCTGCGCTTGAAAGCCACCACACCCAGCACCAGCAACAAGGGCGAGATGGCGGAGGAGTCAAACGACAGCAGCTGCACAATCAGCGTGGTGCCGACATTGGCTCCCAACATCACTGCCAGCGCAGGAGTCAGCTCCACCATGCCGGAGGCAGAAAACGATGACAGCATCAGCGCGGTAGCGGTACTGCTTTGCAGCAGGGCGGTAATGCCCAGCCCGGCCAGAAAGGCCTGCAAGCGGGTGCGCAATACCGTGGCCATCACCCGGCGCAGGCTGGCACCAAAAGCGCGCACGATGCCGCTGTGCACCATGTGCAGGCCCCACAGCAATAGCGCCACGCCTCCCATCAGGTCCAGCAGGATGGAAGTCACCATATTGTTCTCCCCGACGATGTGCTGCCTGCGTCAGCCCGCAGCAGGCGTGCTGTGGCTGACCAGTGGGCGGCGGCCCGGCTGACATCCTGCCAGTGTAGGAGGGGTCAACCGGCAAAATCCGCCAGCAGGCGACCTGTTCTTGTGTAAATCCGTAGCAAATGCCGTGCCGGCAACTGATTTCGGTATACCTCACCCACCACACAAGCGCCATGAGGACTTTGCAGTGCAACACCAAGCTGCGCCGTGCTTTGACGCATGCGCCGCCCGCTATACAATGGGCGGCTCTTTATCCACAGATAGCCACCTGTTGCGCTGCATCAGCCCGATGCCGTCTGCCGGGTGCCAGACCTTCCATGTCTCTTCGTCCTTCCTCCAGCGTGAATGCTGGCAGTTACCGTCCCGATATCGATGGCCTGCGTGCACTGGCCGTGCTGGCCGTGGTGCTGTTTCACATCGGCGTGCCCGGTTTTGGCGGCGGTTTTGTCGGGGTGGATATCTTTTTCGTCATTTCCGGCTTCCTGATCAGCGGCTTGCTACGGCAGGAACTCATCAGCCAGGGCCGCATCGACTTCAAGGCCTTTTATGCCCGGCGTTTTCGCCGCCTGGGCCCGGCGCTGTTGCTGATGGTATGCGTGGTGTTGCTGCTGTCCTACTTTGTGCTGTTGCCGGACGACCAGAACAAGCTGGGCCGGGAAATACGCGGCGTGGCATTGCTGTCGGCCAACCTGCATTTCTTGCAGCATGCGTTTGATTATTTCAATTCCGCGTCCGACCTCACCGTCATGCTGCACACCTGGTCGCTGGCGGTGGAAGAACAGTATTACCTGGCCTGGCCCTTCATCATGTGGGGGCTGTACCGCCTTAATGGCCGTCAGCCGGACAAGGTGGCGCGCAGCCTGCCTCCCTTGCTGTGGCTGATTTTTGTCGCCTCGCTCGCTTACTGCCTGTGGTTGTCCTATCACGAAACCCCGCGCGCCTTTTACCTGATGCCCACCCGCGCCTGGGAATTCGCCGCCGGTGCGCTGCTGGCCATCACTCCGCTACCTGCAGGCTGGAAAGCGCATGCTGGCGTGGCTAGTGGTATCGGCCTGCTGCTGTTGCTGGCTTCGGTGCTGGGCCTGAACGAAGCCATGGTATTTCCTGGTGTCATCGTGCTGTTGCCGGTACTGGGCAGTGTGCTGTTCCTGCTGGGTGGCCAGCTGAATGCGGACAATGCCGTCAGCCGTCTGGCCGCCCGCCGCCCCTGGACCGACATCGGCATCCTCTCCTACGGTTTTTACCTGTGGCACTGGCCGCTGCTGGCGCTGGGCCGCTACTGGGGCCTGGGTGAGCGCAGCCTGCCGCGCGACCTGCTGCTGGGTGGCGTACTGGCCTTGCTGCTGGCCTGGCTGAGCTATCGCTATGTCGAGCAACCCATCCGCCAGAAAAAACTGCGCGCCTTCACCGCCACCAAGGCCACGCTGTGGAGCGGCTTTGGCATGATCGTGGGCATGTGGCTGCTGGGCAATGTGGCCATGTTCCTGTTGCCACGCGCACCGTGGTCTGGCCATCAGGCACTGTTGCAGGCCAAGGGCGACGCCATGGTCATGCACGGCAATTGCGCCATGCCCAAGGATGGCCTGCCCTTGTCACTGGTGGCGCAGTGCGTGGAAGGCCAGCGCAATGGCCCGGTCAGGCTGCTGGCCTGGGGCGATTCCCACACCGACCACCTGATGCCGCTGTATGAAACCCTGGCGCAGCAACAGCATATTGCCATCCTGCGCCGGGTGTACCACGGCTGCCCGCCGCTGCCGGATGTCACCCCGGTGGGCGAGGGCAAGCTGCGCACCTGGTGCACCAACTTCTCCCGCGCCGTGCGGGACGAACTGCCGCAGCTCAAGCAACAGGGCGTCAGTGGTGTGCTGATGAATGTACGCTGGAGCGGCTATGCCGCACTCAACAAACCGGGTGAAAACAGCATTGCCGTGTTGCCAGCCGGGCAGCACGGCATGCCGGACAGCGTGTGGGACAAACAGGTGGGCGTGGCACCGCTGGACCGCGCCACCTCACTGGCCGTGCTGCAACAGGCGCTACAGCGCAATGCCGCTTACCTGCAGCAACTGGGACTGAAGCTGGTGCTGGTGTTGCCGGAGCCGGAAATGCAGCGCTCGCCGCCAGAGTGCGTGATACGGCTGGGAGCCGCCGCCTGTAATGTCAGCCGCCAGCAAGCCGAGGCAGAACGCGCCGACGTGGTGGCCATGCTGCGCAAGGTGGCCAGTCAGGCGCCTAATGTGCGCATCTGGGATGGTTTCGACCATTTCTGTGATGCCACCACCTGCTACGCCAGCCAGAACGGCCACATCCGCTATCAGGACAAAAACCACATCACCGCCAGCATGGCCCGTTCCATGGCTGCCGATTTCAAACCGGTATTCGACTGGGCCTTGCAGCCGCTGGCCAAACCCTGAAGTCATCCGCCCTGATCAAGACAAAGCCGCCAGTGATGGCGGCTTTTTTCTGTGTTTCCCCTGGACGACTGGCTGCTTTCACCCGTGACCAGAGCCAAGAATCAATGATGACAACGATGGACCACAAGCCAACAAGCCCGCCATACTTGCAGAATCACGCGCAGCGTTGCCAGCTTTGGCAAGCCTGACTACGCCGGAAACAAGAGAGGGCCATACCATGCTCCGGGAACTGGAAATCGTCGAACAACTGATACTGGGCCAGGACCCGCTACACCGTGGCCAGGCCCTGCACACCCCGAAAGACCCGGCGCTGGACCAGGCGCGTGCCCATTACTACCAGCAGCTCAAGCGGGTGAGCAAACAGCACGCCGCTGAGCCTGCCCAGCCCTCGCTACCTGCTCGCTCCGGCCAAAACCGGGCGGGTGAGCGCTGGAGCATTGCCGAAGACAACCGCCTGAGCGCGCTGTGGGAAACCTCCGCCACCGTCACCAGTGCCGAGCTGGCAGACAAGCTGGGCCGCAGCCGCACCGCCATCCTCGCCCGGCTGGTGAAACAAGGTTATTTCCCCGACCAGGCCAGCGCCATGCAGGCGGACGACCAGCGGCTGGAACAAGCCGGTCAGCCTGCCTGGTGGGCCACTCAGCCCAAGCCCGCTATTCCGGCCACGACACCTGCTACACCACCCAGCCCGCACGCGCATACGGCACAAGGCAGCGGCCCTATCGACATTCCCAACGCAGGCAAAGCCTGGAGCGCCAGCGACGACGCCCGCCTGCGCGCCAGCTGGCACGACCCCGCCGCGCCAAACTGCGCCAGCATCGCGCAAAGCATGGGCCGCAGCCGCGCTGCCATCATCGCCCGGCTGGTGCGCATTGGTGAATATCCCGACCGCGATGCGGTACGGGCGGCGGAGAGGGAGAGGGAAAGCAATTTGGGGCGGGAAGACTGAATGCTGGCAATGACAGCTGACTGCTGTAGCGCAACACATAAAAAAAGCCGCATTCCTTTATAGGATGCGGCTTTGTGGATTTTTATGAATGCACAGTGCAGTGCAAGTGGTGCCCCCGACAGGAATCGAACCTGTAACTGCCCCTTAGGAGGGGGCCGTTATATCCATTTAACTACGGAGACTTAAATCCGGCTCAGGCGTTGCGCTCTACCGACAGGCGGGCCAGTTCTACCAGCGCCTGTTTCACCGGGGTGTCCGGCAGGTCGGCAATGGCGGCCACGGCTTGTTCGGCGGCTTTGATGGCTTCGTTTTTGGCGTAGTCCAGCGCGCCGCAGGATTGTACCGCAGCCAGTACATCGTGGAAACGGTCGCGGCTGGCGTTTTCCAGTGCCTGGCGCACCACGTCGGCAGCGGCGGCGGGGCCTTGGCGCATGGTGTAGATCAAGGGCAGGGTGGCCTTGCCTTCGGCCAGGTCGTCGCCCAGGCTCTTGCCGATGGTGTCGGCGTCGCCGCTGTAGTCCAGCACGTCGTCGATGATCTGGAAGGCGGTGCCCAGATACATGCCGTAGTCGGCCAGTGCCTTGACCTGGGCGTCGCTGCCGTTTGCAATCAGCGCGCCCACGCGGGCGGCGGCTTCAAACAGCTTGGCGGTCTTGTACTGGATGACTTGCAGGTAGTCCTGTTCGGACAGTTCGGTATTACCGATATTCAACAGTTGCAGCACTTCGCCTTCGGCGATGATGTTGGTGGCTTCGGCCATCACCTGCAGGATCTGCATGTTGTTGGTGGTCACCATCATCTGGAAGGCGCGGGTGTACAGGAAGTCACCCACCAGCACGCTGGCGGCATTGCCGAACAGGGCATTGGCGGTTTCGCGGCCACGGCGCATGTCGGACTCGTCCACCACGTCATCGTGCAGCAAGGTGGCGGTGTGAATGAATTCGATCATTGCCGCCAGTTCGTACAGATGGTCGCCTTCATAACCCAGTGCCTTGCCGGACAGCAGGGTCAGTACCGGGCGCAGGCGTTTGCCGCCGGCGGTGATGATGTATTCCGCCACCTGGCGGATGAGAACTACATCGGAGTGCAGACGTGCGCGGATGACGCGGTCTACGGTCTGCATGTCTTCAGCGATCAGGGTGCGGAATAGCGGGGTGGACACGGTTTTAGCCAGATGTTGGTGTTAGCGGAGCCAGAAGCGCGGAATGTTACCAGAAAAGCCATGCAGCCAGCCATGCCCACCTTTGTTGCGGGGCTAAACTGATGAAATTATTGACAACTTTTTGCACACTGCGTATAGTTTCGCGTTCTTCTTCGCGTGATGCGGGGAAGATTCCCTCTTTAGGAGCTATGCGAATGTATGCGGTCATAAAAACCGGCGGCAAGCAGTACAAGGTTGCCATCGGTGAAAAACTCAAAGTAGAACAGATACCTGCAGACGTCGACAGCCAAATCGTACTCGAAGAAGTGCTGATGGTCGCTGACGGTGAACAGGTTGTTGTAGGCGCCCCGCTGGTTGCAGGTGCCACCGTTACGGCTACTGTTGTTTCCCACGGTCGTGGCGACAAGGTACGTATCTTCAAGATGCGTCGTCGCAAGCACTACCAGAAGCATCAGGGTCATCGTCAGAACTTCACCGAAATCCGCATCGACGCGATTTCGAAGTAAGGATAAACAGTCATGGCACACAAAAAAGCAGGCGGTAGCTCCCGCAACGGTCGTGACTCCGAAGCCAAACGCCTGGGCGTTAAGGCTTACGGTGGCGAACTGATTCCGGCAGGTTCCATTATTGTTCGTCAGCGTGGTACCCGTTTCCACGCTGGTGAAAATGTTGGTCAGGGCAAGGATCACACCCTGTTTGCCAAGGTTGACGGCTATGTTCAGTTCACCGTTAAGGGTGCTCTGCAACGCAAGATCGTTACCGTGGTACCGTACACCGGTGTAGACGGCGAATAATCGCTTTCTGCAGACAAGAAAGCCCTATCCTGTGAGATAGGGCTTTTTTTTATCCGGCTTGCCATGTGGCGGGCCAGACGAGGGGCAAGGCGTGAGGGCTGGTTGCCGGATGCAACCTTGACGCCTGACTCCTCAAGGAGGATGTATGAAGTTTATCGACGAAGCCCGTATCGAAGTGTTTGCGGGTAAGGGCGGCAATGGTGCCGCCAGTTTCCGTCGCGAAAAGTACGTGCCGTTTGGCGGCCCGGACGGTGGCGATGGTGGCAAGGGTGGTAGCGTGTTTGCCGTGGCAGACGAAAACGTCAACACCCTGGTGGAGTACCGTTTCGTCAAGAAATACCTGGCGCAGCATGGCGAGCGTGGCCGTGGTGCCGATTGCTACGGCAAGGGCGGTGACGATATCGAACTGCACATGCCGGTGGGCACGGTGATTACCGACCATGACACCGGCGAGCTGGTGGCCGACCTCACCCATCACGGCCAGCGGGTGATGATTGCCCGTGGCGGCAAGGGTGGCCTGGGCAATATCCACTTCAAGTCGTCCACCAACCGCGCGCCGCGTCAGAGCACGCCGGGTGAAGAGGGCGAACAGCGTACGCTGAAGCTGGAACTGAAAGTACTGGCGGACGTGGGTCTGTTGGGCATGCCCAATGCCGGCAAGTCCACCTTCATCCGCTCGGTATCGGCCGCGCGCCCCAAGGTGGCAGACTATCCGTTTACCACCCTGCACCCCAACCTGGGTGTGGTGCGCATGGACGATACCAGCAGCTTCGTGATTGCCGATATTCCGGGCTTGATTGAAGGTGCTGCCGAAGGTGCTGGTCTTGGCCATCGCTTCCTCAAGCATTTGCAACGTACCGGCCTGCTGTTGCACATCGTGGATATCGCCCCGTTCGACCCGGATGTCGACCCGGTACGCGAAGCACGCGCCATCGTGGCCGAGCTGGAAAAATACGATGCCGAACTGCACGGCAAGCCGCGCTGGCTGGTGCTGAACAAGCTGGACATGCTGCCGGAAGAAGAGCGCGACCTGACGGTAAGCGCCTTCCTGGAAGCCTATGGCTGGCCCAAGACCCAGCCGGACGACAGCCTGGCGTTTGATGTCGACACCCCGCGCGTGTTTGCCATTTCTGCGCTTACCCACGAAGGCACCCGCGAGCTGGTACGCGCAATTGATAACTATCTGCGCATCATGCGTGCCCGCGCCCGTGCCGCTGCTGAAGAGGCGGAGCGTCAGGCCGAAGAAGCGCGCCTGGCCCGCAAGGCCGCGGCCCGCGCCCAGCTGGAAGCGGCTGAAGCCGCCAAGGCAGCTGCCGCTGCTGCCAAGGCGGCTGGCGAAGAAAACTAAGCCAGACACTGTCCCCAAAGCCGGTTTTCAGAAGAAACCGGCTTTTTTTCGTCTATTGCACGGTTGCACTTTGAAAATTTGATGTCGCACTGCAAAATACGCTACGTAGTTTTACGTGGGTTTGTTGTATTTTGTACTCAAGAATACAATCGAATGCGACTTGATTTTCCAGAAATCGGCCCAGCCTTGATCTGCTGTCCTCTCCGGTCAGGGCGGATGCGTTATTTATCCTGTATCCGGAGTCGTGCTTCTGGACAATTTGCGCTATTCATATAACCATTGCTGCCAGTCGGTTTGACCCGCCCACAAGGCAGGCGAGCCGATTACAGCGTATCGGTATGTTGCGGTGGCAGGGGCTGCCCGGCATGGTGTGAACAATAAAACCAAGCAGTAAGGAGAAGTTTGATGAGAAAAGTGATTACCGCCGTTTCTCTGGCACTGATGGCCACTTCTTTTGGCGCATTTGCCAAAGACTGGAAAGAAGTCCGTTTTGGCGTTGACGCCAGCTATGCTCCGTTTGAGTCCAAGGCCCCGAATGGCCAGCTGGTGGGTTTTGACATCGACCTGGGCAATGAAATCTGTGCACGCATGAAAGCCAAGTGTGTATGGGTGGAAAACGACTTCGACGGCATGATCCCGGCCCTGAAGGCCAAGAAATTTGATGGCGTGCTGTCCTCCATGTCCATCAACGAAGCACGTCTGAAAGAAATCAACTTCTCCGCCAAACTGTTCAATACCCCGACCCGCATGGTGGCCAAGGCTGGTTCCGGCCTGCAGCCGACTGCTGCGTCCCTGAAGGGCAAGCGCGTTGGTGTTGAGCAAGGCACCATCCAGGAAGCCTACGCCAAGGCCCACTGGGCACCGGGCGGTGTAGAAGTGGTTCCGTACCAGAACCAGAGCCTGGTGCTGGCTGACCTGGCATCCGGTCGTCTGGACGCTTCCCTGCAAGACGCCATCCAGGCTGACGAAGGCTTCCTGAAAAAACCGGAAGGCAAGGGCTTTGCCTTCGCCGGCGGCAACCTGAACGACCCGAAAACCCTGGGTACCGGTGCCGGCATCGGCCTGCGCAAGGAAGATACCGATCTGAAAGCTGCCATCGACAAGGCGATTGCCGGCATGCTGAAAGACGGCACCTACAAGAAAATCGAAAAGAAATACTTCACGTTTGATGTATACGGCAAATAAGTCGTAACACTGACGGAAGCACCGCGCCCCGGTGATATTCAGCGGGGCGCGTTTTCATCACGGCTGCGGAGGAGATGCGTAACACCCACGGTTACGTCCGCTGCCAACTTCGCAACACACTGTGTCCCGGTGACAAATCCATGCTGCTGCCTGCCTTGCAGGTCTGGCGGTGGATGTCTGCGCGCGCGGGACAGGGTGTGGAGAGCACAACATACAGGGGAAACGGCCATGTTTCTGGATGGATTCGGGCCAATCATCCTGGACGGTGCATGGGTCACGCTGGAGCTGGCAGTCATGTCGCTTCTGGTGTCCTTCATCATCGGTCTGGGTGGCGCTGGCGCCAAGCTGTCGAGCAATCCCGTGCTCAAGGGCATTGCCACGCTTTACACCACATTGATTCGCGGCGTACCGGACCTGGTACTGATGCTGCTGATCTTCTACAGCCTGCAAATCGGTATGAATCACCTGACCGAATGGCAAGGCATGGAGCAGATCAACCTCAACCCCTTTGTGTCCGGTGTGTTTACCCTGGGCTTCATTTACGGGGCCTACTTTACCGAGACCTTCCGCGGGGCCTTCCTGTCTGTGCCCAAAGGCCAGATCGAAGCCGGCATTGCCTATGGCATGAGCAGCTGGCAAACCTTCTCCCGCATCCAGTTCCCCCAGGTCATGCGCTTTGCCCTGCCGGGTATTTCCAATAACTGGCAAGTCATGCTCAAGGCCACCGCGCTGGTGTCCATCATCGGCTTGTCCGATGTGGTGAAAGCATCGATTGATGCCGGCAAGAGCTCCTACCGCGTGTTCTTCTTCACCCTGGTGGCCGGTGCCATTTACCTGATTCTGACAACGGTTTCCAGCGTGGTGCTGATGTGGCTGGAACGCCGCTACTCCACCGGCGTGCGGGAGGCAGACCTGTGATCGACATCATCCAACAATACTGGAAAGCCTTCCTGTGGTCGGACGGCTATCACCTGTCCGGCCTGGCCGTCACCATGTGGCTGCTGGTGGTTTCCATTGCCTTCGGTTTTTGCGCCTCCATTCCGCTGGCCATTGCCCGGGTCTCCAAGTCCAAATGGCTGTCCAGCCCGGTATGGCTGTTTTCCTACGTGTTCCGTGGCACGCCGCTGTACATCCAGCTGCTGTTCTTTTACACCGGCATGTACAGCCTGGACGTGGTACGCGAAGTGGGCTTTCTCAACCACTTCTTCCGCGAAGGGTATAACTGCACCATTCTGGCTTTCGGCCTGAATACCTGTGCCTATACCACCGAAATCTTCGCCGGTGCCATCAAGGCCACGCCGTATGGTGAAATCGAAGCGGGCCGTGCCTACGGCATGAGCAAGTTCACCCTGTATCGCCGGGTCATCATTCCGTCGGCCTTGCGCCGTGCGCTGCCGGCCTACAGCAACGAGGTGATCCTGATGCTGCATGCCACCACCGTTGCCTTTACCGCCACCGTGCCGGACATCCTGAAAGTGGCGCGCGATGCCAATGCCGCCACCTATGATTCATTCGATGCCTTTGGTCTGGCCGCATTGATTTACCTGTGTATCACCTTTGTTCTGGTGGCCCTGTTCCGCAAGGCGGAAAGCAAGTGGCTGGCGCATTTGCGCCCGATGAAGGCCTGAGTTACCCGCAAGGATAAAAGATGGAAAAGCTAGTCGTTAAAGACCTGCACAAGAGCTATGGCAGCCACGAAGTGCTCAAGGGCATCTCGCTCAAGGCCAAGGCAGGCGATGTAATCAGCATCATCGGTTCTTCCGGCTCCGGGAAAAGTACCTTCCTGCGCTGCATCAACTTCCTGGAAAAACCCAACGCCGGCAGCATCAGCCTGGGTGGCGAGGAAATCACCCTGCAAAAGAACAAGCAGGGCGAACTGGTCCCGGCTAACCACAAACAGCTGCAAGCCATGCGTGCCAAGCTGGCCATGGTGTTCCAGCATTTCAACCTGTGGAGCCACATGACGGTGCTGGAAAACGTCATCGAAGCCCCCATTCATGTGCTGGGCCTGTCGCGTGACGAAGCCATTGCCCGCGCCGAAAAATACCTGCGCAAGGTAGGGCTGGATGCCCAGGCCCAGGCCAAGTATCCGGCGCACATGTCCGGCGGCCAGCAGCAGCGTGTGGCCATTGCCCGTGCGCTGGCGATGGAACCGGAAGTGATGCTGTTTGACGAACCCACCTCGGCACTGGACCCGGAACTGGTGGGTGAAGTGCTCAAGGTGATGCAGACCCTGGCCGAAGAAGGCCGCACCATGGTGGTGGTGACCCACGAAATGGGCTTTGCCCGTAATGTGTCCAACCACGTGATGTTCCTGCATCAGGGCCGGGTGGAAGAAGAAGGCCATCCGGACGAAGTGTTCGGCAATACCAAGAGCGAACGCCTGAAAGCCTTCCTGTCCGGCAGCCTGAAATAAGTTGTCGGTTTCATAGAAAGCAAAAGCGGCCCATTGATGAGATGGGCCGTTTTTTTCTTGTCCAAACAAGGAGGTTCAGTCCGCCAGTACTTCGCGCAATTGTTGCGCCAGCAACTGCAGGAACTGGCTTACCGCCGGTGGCAGGCGGCGGTCCTGCATGATCATCAGTTGCAGCTGTCTTTGCTGCAACAGTGGTTCGTCTATCATTTTGGCGAGTAGCTTGCTGCATTCCGGCAGGCCGTGAATGGCCAGGCGGCTGCCCAGCGCAATGGTGTCGGTGCGGGCGGCAAAGCGGTGCAGGGTGCTGGAGTGCCCGCAGCTCAGCAGCGGGCTGAATACCTTGCCCTGTGCGCTAAAGCTCCATTCCAGCAATTGCCGTACGGTGTTGCCGCGCTCCAGGATGGCCAGCGGATAGCGGGTCAGGTCTTCCAGGCGTAATTCCTCTTGTCCGGCCAGCGGGTGGCCGGGGCGCAACAGGGCGCATACCGGTGCCTTGTGTTGCACCGTCAGCTCGATGCCATGGGTGTTTCCCACGGCAAAGCTCAGCCCGATGTCAGCTTCGCCGGTACTTATCCATTGGCGTACTTGCTCTGGGCTACCAACCAGCAAAACAAAGCGGGTATGCGGATACTGCAGGTGATAGGCCATCATCACATCAGGCAGAAAAGCATGGGCAAAACCATCGGTACTCGCTAGCCGTACCATGCCGTCCCCACTGGCATGGCGCGAAGAGATTTCGCCGAGTACCAACTGGGCATCCAGCAGCGAGCGGCGTGCGTGATCTGCCAGTAGCTGCCCGGCTTCGGTCAGTACCATGCCACGCGGTTGGCGCTCGAACAGTAGCGTGCCGGTTTCCTGTTCCAGCTTGGTAATTTGTCGGCTGATAGCAGAGACCGCAACTTGCAGGTTTTCTGCTGCAGCCCCCAAGGAACCGCATCGTGCCACTTCAACAAAATATTTAAGTGCAATGCCGTGAAGCATTTCTTCTCCTCCATTGCCATTTAGGCAAATGTGCTTGCCAAAATGGCAATAATGTCAATTGTCATCAATGATTTGGCATTCTTAGACTGCACCAGCTATTCAGCGTTAAACAAGGTGCGAGGTAAGAAATCGATGACGCAAATACATGTCCAGCGCAAGGAAGCAATTGCCAAGTCCCAGACCTATTTCGATCACGGTGGTTTATTGGGCGATCTGCAACGCCGGGTGGGCTTTCATACTGAAAGCCAGGAACCGGCACAGGCGGCCACCCATCTGGCCTATTTCCAGCAGGAGCTGATACCCAGCTTGCAGGGCATGGGTTTTCACTGTCGGATACTGGACAACCCGGTGGCACCGCTGGCGCCATTCCTGTTGGCAGAGCGGCATGAAGCCGACGACTTGCCCACCGTACTGAGTTATGGCCATGCTGATGTAGTGCGCGGCGATGATGTGCATTGGCGCAGCGGCCTGAACCCCTGGCAGGTGACGGTGGAACAGGGGCGCTGGTATGGCCGGGGCACGGCGGATAACAAGGGCCAGCACTCCATCAATCTGGCTGCGTTGGACGCAGTCAGACAAAGCAGGGGGGACCGGCTGGGTTTCAACTCCAAATGGCTGTTTGAAAGCGGCAAGGAAATCGGCTCGCCCGGTTTGCGTGAAATCTGCCTGCAAGAACAGGCTGCCTTGCGCGCCGATCTCTTTATTGCTTCGGACGGGCCACGGGTGAGTGCCGAGCGGCCGACCTTGTTTCTGGGTTCACGCGGCAATGTGTTGTTTGAATTGAATGTGCTGCTGCGTGAAGGCGGCCATCACTCCGGTAATTGGGGCGGCGCGCTACGTAACCCGGCGGTGGTGCTGGCACATGCGCTGTCCTGTCTGGTGGATGTGCACGGGGTGATTCAGGTGCCCGGCCTGCGGCCGCCACCGCTGGACGAGCGGGTGCGCCGTGCACTGTCCGGCCTGATGCTGGCAGGCGAAGCAAACAGCCCGGCGGTGGATACAGACTGGGGCGAGCCGGGCCTGACGCCACTGGAGCGGGTGATAAGCTGGAATGCGCTGGAAGTGCTGGCGCTGGAGTCTGGCAATGCCCGCAAACCGGTGAACGCGATTCCACCCAGCGCCAAGGCGGTGTGCCAACTGCGCTTTGTAGTGGGGACGGACTGGCGCAATACCCGGCAGCATATTGCGTCGCACTTGCAACAGCATGGGCTGGAACATGTTCAGGTGCGCATTCTGTCCAGTTCTGCGGCTACCCGGCTGCCGCTGGACCATCCCTGGGTTGAGTGGGCGCTGGCGTCCATGCGTCACAGTACCGGCCAGCCTGCCGCCTTGCTGCCCAATCTGGGCTGCACGGTGCCGAATGATGCCTTTGCCGACATTCTGGGACTGCCAACCTTGTGGCTGCCGCACTCCTACCCCGGTTGTGCGCAACATGCACCCAACGAGCACCTGCTGGCACCGGTGGCGCGCCAGGCGCTGGGGCTGATGGCCGGCATCTGGTGGGATCTGGGCGAGCAGGGCAGCCAGTTGGTCGCCCAGGCCAGGGCATATACAGGAGAACGGCATGTCAACCGCTAAACCACTCAGCCTGACCCGCATTGTGCTGGCCACTTCCATCGGCAATGCGCTGGAATGGTTTGATATCTCCATCTATGGCTTTTTTCGCCGTGTATGTTGCATATCATTTTTTCCCGGCGGGGAATGAAACCGCCTCCATGTTGCTGACCTTTGGCTCGTTTGGTGCCTCCTACCTGATCCGGCCGCTGGGCGGTGTGGTACTGGGCAGCTATGCCGACCGCCATGGCCGCAAGGCCGCGCTGCTGCTGACGGTCAGCCTGATGATGGTGGGCACCGCCATCATCGCCCTGCTGCCTACTTATGCGCAGATTGGCGTGGCAGCGCCCATCGGCATTTTTCTGGCGCGCTTGATTCAGGGCTTTTCCGCCGGTGGCGAGTTCGGCGCGTCCACCGCCATGCTGATCGAGCATGCCCCGCACCGCCGCGGGTTTCTGGCCAGCTGGCAGTTTGCCACCCAGGGCTTGTCCACCTTGCTGGCTTCGCTGTTTGGTTATGGCCTGGTCAAGCTGCTGACGCATGAGGAACTGCTGGCCTGGGGCTGGCGCATTCCCTTCTTCTTCGGCTTGCTGATTGGCCCGGCCGGTTTGCTGATGCGGCGCTATCTGGACGATGCACATAGCTTCAAGGAAGCCGAGCATACCGCCACGCCGGTGCGTGATGTCCTGCTCAGCCAGAAAAGCATGGTGCTGGCGGCCATTGGCGTGATTACCGTGTCCACTGCAGTCAATTACATGCTGCAATACGTGCCCACCTTTGCCATCCGCCAGCTGAAGATGGATGCCGCCACCGGTTTTGCCGCCAGCATTCTGGCCGGGGTAATCCTTACCGTGGTGACGCCGTTTTCCGGCTGGTTGTCTGACCGCATCGGGCGGCTCAAGCAAATGGCCATGGCCGGTGTGCTGTTTGCCCTCACCATTTACCCGGTGTTTTTGTATGTGTCAGTGAGCGGCAGTGCCTGGGCGCTGTATGTGCTGGTGGGCTGGCTGGCCTTGCTCAAGTCCATTTACTTTGGCGCCTTGCCCGCGCTGATGTCGGAAATCTTCCCGCCCGCCACCCGCGCCACCGGCATGGCCATTGGCTATAACGTGGGCGTGACGGTGTTTGGCGGCTTTGCCCCGGCCATCATCGTGTGGCTGATCAGCGCCACCGGCAGCAATCAGGCACCCAGCTTTTACCTGATGTTCACCACCCTGATCAGCCTGGCCGCCCTGGCCTATATCGCGCAAAGCCGACGCACACCGCAAATACAACCGTCAGCTGCCTGAGCATGGGGGGCGTGCCCTGCCCTGGTACGCACCCCTGTTCATGCAAGATGCGTTGACTTACCCCCGCCCGGCCTTGGACAATCCGCTTTTGCTTTCTCATGCCGGAATGTCATTGGAATCGCTTGCCGACTTTTTCCAGCCGGGCATTGCGCC
>NZ_JAELUD010000065.1:0-21342 GCF_016429185.1 Aquitalea sp. ASV11 | reverse complement strand
CCCCCCCCCCCCCCCCCCCCCCCCCCCCCCCCCCCCCCCCCCCCCCCCCCCCCCCCCCCCCCCCCCCCCCCCCCCCCCCCCCCCCCCCCCCCCCCCCCCCCCCCCCCCCCCCCCCCCCCCCTTTTTTTGCGTTCGTCTCGTGGGCTCGGAGATGTGTATAAGAGACAGCCACTGAACTAGGGAAATCAGTTTGGCGATTTTATTCCCTGCTTTTGCTTGCTGGCGAATGTCTTGTCCCAGACTGAAGCCAGGGTGGATGGCCTTGCGCTTTTTGACATCGCGGAAATGGAGCAGCATGAGTACTGCGTACAAGCCGGTGACGAGTACCATGAAGATATTGCCCATGTGGAACACTGCCTCATGAAAATGGATGGATTGCCTGACCGGACCTGACGTCATATTACCCAATCATCATCAAGCGGCCTATCTGGCTTGCCACTCTTCACCACCCCTTCGGTCAGTATTCACCTTGCATCGTCGTCGCTAGAGTTTGCCGCAGGTGCTGAACACACCTACATCAGCGGTAAACCGCGCCCGATAGCAACGCGGCCTTTGCACATCCATAGCTTTCGCATTGTCCTGTTCTACAGGACAATGCCCGTCTATGGCCGGGTGTCTACAGCTATACAAGACTCGCAAGGGAAAGTCTGTGGGCCGTTCTGATGTCGGTGTTCAAGCGCCTGGCCGCCCCTCTTGAACAAGGGGCCCTCGTGAACAATACGTCAGGAGGCCATCATGGCTGCTCAATCCGTAATCCCTCCCATCTCCCCCGACCATCCCGCCATTCGTGACCTGCGCCACGCCGTCGAGCTGATGGATTGCCTGTCGCAGGAAGGCTTCGGCCAGATAGCGGCCATTGCCCGCTGTGCCGAGGTGTATATCGGCCATGCCACCGACCCCTTGCGCCAGGACATTCTAGCGACGGTGCTGCGCGCCATTCAGGGCCGGGCCGACGACATCCAGAACAGCATCAACTTGCAGGCGGAGGATGTGGGGTGCAGTTGGCCCACTGCGCCAGTCGATACCTTTCCGATGAAGGGGGTGTAACCATGCAGGCCCTGATTCCGGTAGTGGATTTCCAGATTGGTGATGCGACGGTTCCAGCGGTAAATGCGCGGGAGCTGCATGTATTTCTTGGCGTGGGAAAGATGTTTTCCCATTGGATTAAAGAGCGGATCGAGCAGTACGGTTTTGTTGAAAAGCGTGACTTTGAGGTTTTTGCCGAAACGGGCAATAACCCCCTCGGAGGCCGTCCCAGCAAGGATTTCATGATTTCGCTGGCCATGGCCAAGGAGCTGGCGATGGTGGAGCGCAACGACAAGGGCAAGCAGGCGCGGCTGTACTTTATCGCCTGCGAGCAGCGCATGTTGCAGCTGGCCGGTCAGGCGGCCTTGCCTGCTGGCGAGGCCATTCCGCCGGGCTGCCCGCGCTTTAATGGTGTGCCGGTGCTGACCAATCAGCAATTGCAGGCCTTGTTACGGGTAAGCCGCCACACGCTGGCCAGCAACCGCGGACTGCGGCCGGGGCGGTTCAAGGTGGGGGTGCATTACTTCAACCTGAGTGGCGAGCCGCTGCGCAACTTCACCCTGGACAATATCAATAACGGGGTGTTCACCCGGCGCGGCGGGCGGCGGCTGACGATATGGAGCCTGGCCGGGGTGGAGGCGCATTTGCAGATGCTGCCACCGTCGACGGCGGAACCGGCCCGGCAGCGGCTGCAACGCTTTCTGGCAGGTGAGGCGGAGCTGCTGGCCGACAGTGACAGCCAAGATCTATCCGCCCAACCTGCCCTGCCTGCGTTGGCCGAGCAGCCTCGCCAGCCGCAGCCGGATACGCCCGCCAGCCTGCCCACGCCCAGCACCGCGCAATGTCATGCAACGCTGTGCTTTCCGTCGGCCACCGCCTTCGGGCTGGCGATGCCGGACATCCTCAGCCTGATGCAACGCCACGGCGCGCAGCTGGCGGGAGTGGTGACGGCGGGGTGATGTCGAGACGTCCGGGTAGGTGGCTACCCGGACATGCAGGTTTTGCGCTGTTGACAGGTCCGGGGGGATGCAAGTGCTGGAAACATGGCCAGGTCGACTGCTTGCATTGATTGCAATCAAATACTAAGATGCAATCAATGCAATCATTGTTGGAGCACGCAATGGCAACAAACCTGGTAGTACGCAATGTTGAGGAGGAAGTGGCGGCTGCACTCAAGCAGCAAGCAGCTGCACACGGCCACAGCATGGAGGCGGAACACCGCGAGATATTGCGGGCTGCTTTGCAACGACCCAAGCGTCGCTCATTCGTGGACGTGTTGTTGAGTATGCCCGATGTGGGTGAAGACGCTGATTTCGAACGTGGCGGGAGTTGATCCTTGTACCTGATAGACACCAATGTCATCAGTGAAGCGCGCAAAGGGGCCAAGGCGAATCCGGGCGTCCAGAAGTTTTGGCAAACCGTTAGCGAAGATGCGGTTTATCTGTCCGCCATCACCATTGGCGAGCTGCGCTGTGGCGTCGAAAGCCTCAAGTATCGCGGCGATATCCTGCAAGCTGCCAAGCTGGAAACCTGGCTGCTGTCGGTATGTGCCGACTATTCACGCCGCATTCTGGAATTTGACGCGGAGTGTGCTCAGGTCTGGGGAAAACTGATGTCACCGCACAAGCAAAATGCCCTGGACAAACAAATCGCGGCCATCGCGCTCATTCACGATCTGACCGTCGTCACCCGCAATGTCAGTGATTTTGCGGCTACCGGTGTGCGGCTGAATAATCCATTTGAATAGCCAGCAAAGCGCTCGTCGGTCCGTCTAGCCATGCAACTTGCCACCCGGCTTTCTCAAACAATGAAGTCACGAGCTGGACAATGGATGCGGGAGTTGCAGGCGGTGTAAATCTGGCTGGTTCAGGATTCGGAAAAGGCGCTGCCCATGCAGCGCCTTTTTGTGTCCGGAGGGTAGAAACCACACCCAGGAAGCGGCTTTGCAATACGCCTGAAGCAGTAGTGACCGACCCAGCAATCCTTGAAAAAAAATGCTAAATTAGTAGCACAATACAATAATCAGGCTAACAGCATGCAGGTGGGTATCCAATACACAGAATCGATTAAAACGTTGGGCATGCTTGTTCTGTTCTCCACCGTTTTGACTTTACTGCTGAACCGCAGAAAATCCAGCAGATCCCACCAGTTGGCCTGCTTGGCACACAGCGCAATGCTTACCGGCGCCGTAGTCATCTTGCTGAGGAACCAACTGCCTGAACAATGGGTATTCGTTCTGTGCAATCTGTCTTTCCAGACTGGCCTGTTTTCCAGCTGGCTCAGCATGATGTACTTCCATCAGCTTCAGCACAGCCACCGACACTTGCGTTATCTGGCTTGGAGTTTGTGGCTCGCAGGCCTGACTGCCATGATGCTTTTTCCACACATTCTGTTTGAATACCGCTTTCGCATGCTGGCTGTTCTACCATTATTTCTGTTCCTTTTTAGTGTGATGACATGGGTAAGCCAGCGTATTCACAGCGACCAGCGTCCACTTTCGCAGAGCATTTGTCTTTATCTTGGCTTGATCGGATTTACCGTCACCTTGCTACGACTGATCAATGCCCTACATATTCACACCCCCTTCCCCGAAGCGCAGGACATGACGCTGCAGTCCCTGCTGATGACCGTGATGGCTATCTGCATGTTCAGCCTTGCCTTGGCCTTGGTGTTTTGGCAGTACGAAAACGGGGCACAACAGCTGCAGCGACTGGCGGACCTGGACGGGCTCACCAGCCTGCCAAACCGGCGCAGCTTTGTAGAGCTGGCAAACAGATTGCTGCGCAGGCAGCCGGTTTACAGCTTGCTGGTGATCGACATCGACCATTTCAAGCAGGTGAATGACGGGCATGGCCACCTGGCGGGGGATCAGGTGCTGCGCCAACTGGGTGAGCATTTACGCTTGCTGGCCCGTCAGGATGATTTGCTGTGCCGGTATGGCGGCGAAGAGTTTTGCCTGCTGCTACCAGAAACCAAACCGGCACAAGCGCTGGCACTGGCCGAGCGTTTGCGGCTGCAGGTCAGCCAGCAGGTATTCGATGTCGGTAATGGCGTGCAACTGGCCATTACCCTGAGCATTGGCGTGAGTAGCAGTCCGCGCATGCAGCAGGCGCTGGCACTGGATACCATGTTTGCACTCGCTGATGATGCGCTTTACCTTGCCAAGCGGCAAGGGCGCAATCAGGTGGTAGCTGCAGCGGAGCCGGTGCTGGAACCGGTTTTGGTACCGAGCAATCTTCACCGTTGAGGGTATTCCAGCCATAAACGGCCCAAGGCGCTGCTTTTGCAGCGCCTTTTTCATTCCCGCCGCGCTGCCTGCACCAATCCCGCCCTCTCCACCACACATTGCCCGTACTGCGCTGCCAGTTGCAGGTAGCGCTCTGCCAGGTCGTCCCAGTTATTGCTGTCGGGCGGGTCAATGGTCGGCAGCGGGCGGGTGAGGCTGGGCGGTGGTGATGGTGTGATTGATAGTGGCGATGGCGGTTTGAAGCTGCTGCAGGCGGCCAGCATCGAGGTGGCAATCAGCAGGCAGTGGCGTGGTGTGGGCATGGCGGCGGTAGTCCTGTTGCTGGCGGGCGCTGGTGCTGGCCAGTTGGGTGGTGTGTTGTTGTACCCGGTCGGCGATGGTGGCCAGTCGTTGGGTTTGGGTGACGTAGTCGGCCAGGGTCTGCTGGGCTTGTTGCAGTTGCCGGGTGTTGGCCTGGGTGGCGAGCTGGTCGCCCTTGCTGTGCCAGCCGTGCCACCAGCTGGCGGCCAGTAGCGTCACGCCCAGCACCAGTGAGAGGTAGCGGCTTCATGCTTGCAGGCCCGGCAGGTAAACGGTGTGGCCATCGCGTTTGATGGCGGTGAGGATCTGGCTGCGGCCGTGGGCGGGTGGCAGACGGAAGCCGATATGTACCCAGCCGCCGCTGTGCGGAAATTCGCAGATGAGCTGGTCGAAGGCGATGTGACCTGCGGCGCGGGCGGCTTCGATGGCCTGGCAGATAGCCAGCGGCTTGCCGAACCGGGGCGCGACAAAGTCGCAAGCCAGGCCGTGGCGGTGGGCGCTGGTGGGCGAGCCGCCGACGGCCTTGTTGACCTGCTCGCTGCGGTAGCAGGACAGCACGGTGATGGGCACATCGCCCAGCAGGCTGCGGATTTGTTCCATGCGCTGGGCAGTGTGGCGGATGTGCTCGATCTCGGCTGGACTGGGCAGATTGGCCAGGCCCTGACGGGCGGCGGTAGCCGCGTTCAATAAGCTGCTTGACAGCTTCGATCTTGAAGTTTTGGGGAAACACCCATCAATGACTTTTGCATAAAAGCCAGTATGAGGCTTCCAAGCCATCAGGGAAAGAAGGAATGTTACAGCTCAATCAAACAAGCTGCCCTGCTCCGGTGCGGCTTCTTTCGGCTTGAGCGGTGCGGGGGTGGCGGTCATCAGTTCGGCGGGGTAGTGAGTAAGAAAGCTGCGTGCCTGTTCGGGGTTGGAGCAGTTCAGCCAGTGCATGTACTGATCCGGCGGCACAATCACCAGCGTGCGTTTTTCATCGCCCGGCCGGTGCATGCGCTTCATCAGCGGATGGTGGTCGGCATTGATGGTGATCTGGGTGAAGGTGTGGCTGATGCTGCCATCCGGCTCGGACCAGGCGCGCCACAGGCCGGCCACGGCAAACGGACTGCCGTCGGCCATGCCGATTTTCCAGCGTTCGGCGCGGCCGGATTCGTAGCAAGGCTCGTAAAAGTGCTGCATGGGCACCAGGCACAGGCTCTGCTGCTGCCAGGCACGGCGGTAGTTGAACAGTTCACCAATGGTTTCGGCGCGCGCATTCATGGTGCTGATGCGCACGCCGGGTGGCTGGTGGCGTTTGGGCACCATGCCGTAGCTGGCCAGCTGCAGCACCGCTTCGCCGTGGCGGCCTTTGACGATGATGGGTGCCAGATAGTCTTGCCAGCACTCGTCCGGCCACAGCAGGTCGCCAGCTGGCAGATTGAAATGGCTTGCCAGCTGGTGCTGGTTTGGGGGCATGAAGTTGATGCACATGGCGGCATGGTATGCCGTCCGGCCCGGCCTTGCCAAGCGCGGCGGCTTCGGTTTTTCTCGCGCAAATCCTCACCCTGCACTGCCTGCTTTCTGCTATATTTGATTTTGTACATAATCATATAGAGCAGTTGCCATGCACTACCCCATTCCCCTGTCCCGCTCCAGTCCGCTGCGCATTCCACTGGTGGCCAGCAGCGTGCGCGCCGGTTTTCCCAGCCCGGCCGACGATTACGTGCAGGACAATATCAACCTCAACACCCTGCTGGTGGACGACCCGGACTGCACCTTCCTGATGATGGCCAGCAACGATGCCATCCACGGCATTTTCAAGGGCGACTATGTGCTGATCGACAAAGCACGCAGCCCGGTACACGGCAATGTGGTGGTAGCCGCGCATGAGGACGGCTTTGTGCTGCGCCGCCTGCACAAGCAGCAAGGCATGCTGGCGCTGCTGGCCGATGCGCCCGGCTATCCGATGATTCCGGCTGAAGGCGATTACACCTTGCAGATATGGGGGGTGGTGATTGCCGTGGTGCGGCGGCTGGTATGAGCACCTTTGCACTGGTGGATGGCAACAGCTTTTACGCCAGTTGCGAGCGGGTGTTCCGCCCGGACCTCATCGGCCGCCCCATCATCGTGCTGTCCAATAACGATGGCTGCGTGGTGGCCCGTTCGGCCGAGGCCAAGGCGCTGGGCATTCCGGCTTTCCTGCCTTTTTTCCAGATACAACAACAGTGTTACAAGCACCGTGTGACGGTGTTCTCCAGCAATTACGCGCTGTACGGTGACATGTCGCGCCGCATGATGAGTGTGCTGTCGCGCTTTGCCCCGGTGCAGGAGATTTACAGCATCGACGAATGCTTTCTCGATGTAACAGGCATCCCGGACCTGGACAGCCACGGTCACCGCATCCGCCAGGCGGTATGGCAGGGCCTGGGCATCCCCACCTGCGTGGGCATGGGTAGCAGCAAGACGCTGGCCAAGCTGGCCAACCACGTGGCCAAGAAGCGGCCGGAGTGGAACGGCGTGTTTGAATGGGACTGGCTGAACCCGCGTGAAGCCGACCGGCTGCTGGCCGAATTCCCGGTCGGTTCAGTATGGGGGATTGGCCGGCGCATTGCCGAAAAGCTGACCCTGATGAATATCCACAGTGCTTTGGACCTGAAACAGGCCGACCCGCGCCATATCAAGCGCAAGTTCAATGTGGTGGTGGAACGCACAGTGGCAGAGCTCAACGGCGTGGCCTGCCTGGCACTGGAAGACGTGGCCCCGGCCAGGCAGCAGATCATCTCCAGCCGCAGCTTCAGCCGCCTGGTGCACGACCTGCCCTCGCTGTCGGCCAGCATCAGCCACCACGTGGCCCGCGCAGCGGAAAAGCTGCGCGCCCAGGGCTGTGTGGCCGGGCTGATTGGCGTCAGCATCCGCACCAACCCGTTTCGGGACCTGGGCCAATACCACGGCTACACTTGCGTGCCGCTGGTGCACCCCAGTGCCGACACCCTGCTGCTAAACCAGGCGGCCCAGGCTGCGCTGCGTACCATCTGGCGCAAGGAATTCAGCTACCACAAGGCCGGGGTCATCCTGATGGACATCGGCCCGGCCACCCGTCAGCAGCAGGATATGTTCTGCCCGCTGCCCGACCCCAAACGCAACCGGCTGATGGCCGCCATCGACAAGCTGAACCGCGATTTTGGCAGCGGAACCATCAAGCTGGGTGCCGAAGGCCTGACCGAGGACTGGAGGATGAAGCAGGAAAAGAAATCGCCCTGCTATACCACCCGCGTGGGCGATATCGTGCAACTACGCTAAGCACCGCCAAGCCCACCCCGCGTCTGCATGGCGCCTCCGGCCCCGGTCGCCACATAGCCAATCCGGTAACAGGTGCCGTCCGTTTCCTGCTGCCGGAAATCCTGCTCGCCACGCCAGGCCGATACCCGCAGCAGCTGCCATTGTCGCGGGTCGTAAGCGGTCAGCACCGACACGGCACCTTGCTGCTGTAGCCGGGCGGCCTGTTCCTGCTCCTGCTGGCGCAAGGCATCAAGCGACTGACCGGGCAAAATGGCTTGCGTCTGGCAGAGACACACACGGGCGGTGGGCATGTTCTGGCTTCCTGCACTATCCCACACCGACCAGATATCAACATGCGGCCTGCCAAAGTCGGCGCACAGCGCCTTGAAACCGGGGCTGGAAAGAAAGCGGTTGATACCCTCGTTATCCCGCCACAGGTAGAGCGGCGCATAGGCGTTGATGCTGCCTGGCTGCCGGACATCCTGTTCGGACCAGAGATAGGCCTTCCATTCCAGATGGGGAAAACCATCCAGCAGATGGCCACGTTCACGGATGCGCTGCCGGATGATGGCCATGTCGTAGTCGGCTGGCAGGACAAAACGGTATTGCATGGCAAGCATGATGTGTCTCCTAACTGTCGCATTCAGGCAGTGCCGACTTGCCATTGCCAAATGACCAGTCTTCCAGCCCGGTGGTGGTAATCACCACCATGATGTCTTGCGGACGCAGGCCGGGGCTGGCCGCCAGCCGCGCTGCCAGCCGGGCAAAGAATGCGCGCTTGCAGGCAGTGCTGCGCGCCCGCCCGGCGGTAATGTGGAACAGGGTGAAGTCCGCGCTGCGCGCACCTGCGGTGGCGAGATACTGCCGGTCAAACACCAGCTCGCCAGCCCCACATTGCTGGAACACCTGAAAACAGTCGCCGGGCGGTACTTCGAAACTTTCTTCCAGCGCCTGCTGCAGGCTGTGCGAAATGGCCTTGAGCCAGGATTCCGGCTTGCCGGCCGCCAGTGCGATACGGACATAAGGCATGGCAGGCTCACTTTCCGTGCGGGATGGCCGCCAGCACATCCACAGCTGATGCAGCGGCAGGCCAGCCAGCGTAAAAGGCCAGATGAGTGATGAGCTCGCCCAGTTCGGCCCGGCTGATGCCATTGTCCATGGCCAGCTGCACATGAAACGGCAGCTGTTCCAGCCGGTATAGCGCGGTGAGCGCGGCCACCGTGGCAATGCTGCGTTCGCGCGGGCTAAGGCCGGAGCGTTGCCAGACATCGCCAAACAGGAGCGATTGGGTGATATCAGCCAGCCTGGGGGCCTCGGCTGTCATGTTCTGCATGCTGTGTGAAGATGAGCTGGTCATGTCTGATTTCCCTGTCGTTTTTGACAGCACCCAGCTTAAGCAGTCAGAATGATTTTGATAATCAAAATGTTTTTTCCTGACAGTTCAATTTTTTGGGACTATAGCCATGAGCCGTATCAGCCTGGAACTGGATGTGCTGCGCAGCTTTGTGGCTGGCGTGGAAATGGGCAGCTTTGCCATGGCCGCGCAGCGCATGAACCGCTCCACTTCCGCCATCAGCGCCCAGCTGAAAAAACTGGAAGAGCAAGCCGGCCAACCCTTGATGCGCAAGGCAGGCCGGGGCCTGGTGCTGACACCCGCCGGGGAAGTCATGCTGGCCTATGCGCGCCGGCTGCTGGCACTGAATGACGAGGCGGTACAGGCGGTGCAAGGTAGCGGGCTGGAGCAAGGCTGGATACGCTTCGGCATGCAGGAAGACTTTGGCGAATCGCTGTTGCCGGCCATCCTGGGGCAGTTTTCCCGTGCCCATCCGCAGTTCCGGCTGGAGGTAAAAGTGGCACGCAATCAGCAATTGCTGGATGGTCTGGCCAAAGGAGAGCTTGATCTGGTCCTGGCCTGGGATGGCGGCCAGCCCTGGCCGTACCAACAGCAGATGGGCACGCTGCCGCTGTGCTGGATAGACAGCAAGGCCAACCCGTGGCCATACCCGGCGGACAGCGCCCTGCCGCTGGTGGCATTTGAAGCCCCCTGCCTGATGCGGGCAGCCGCCTGTGCTGCACTGGAACAGGCCAATCTGGCCTGGCGGCAGGCTTTTAGCAGCAGCAGCCTGAGCGGGATATGGGCAGCAGTTGCCGCCGGGCTGGGGGTAACGGTGCGCACCCCGGTCGGCGTGCCGGATACGCTGCAATTGCGGCAGGACCTGCCCGCCCTGCCAGACATCCGGCTCATGTTGTATCGTGCCGAATCCACCGCCGCAGTCGGCTGCGAACGCTTGTCAGACATTGTCAGCCAGTCCTTGCAGGACTATCTGCATGGTCTTGGCGGTGCCTGAGCAGCATCCCGACACCTGCAACCATGCTGCAGTGTCCGCGCAAATGCATGCCTGTCACCCGCGCCGCTGTGGCAAGATCGCTGCGTACTTATCACCAGACCAGCACTTCATGTCACGTACGGAAAGATTGTTCACCCTGTTGCAAGCCCTGCGGCAACACCGCTTCCCGGTGAGCGGGGCCAGCCTCGCCGCTGAGCTGGGCATCAGCCTGCGCACGCTGTACCGCGATATCGCCACCCTGCAGGCACAAGGTGCCGAGATTGAAGGCGAACCCGGCCTGGGCTATGTGTTGCGACCCGGCTTCATGCTGCCGCCGCTGATGTTCAGCGCGGAGGAAATCGAAGCGCTGGTGCTGGGCTCGCAATGGGTGGCCAAGCGCACCGACACGCAGCTGGGCCGTGCCGCACAGAATGCACTGGTCAAGATTTCCGCAGTGCTGCCTGCGGAATTACGCCACAGTCTGGATAACAGTTCGCTGCTGGTGGGCTCCCCTTCACAGGCAGAAGCCGATGCGGTGGATGTGTCCATCATCCGTCAGGCCATTCGCGCCGGGTACAAGCTGGGCATCGACTACTGCGACTTGCAGGGCAATGTCACCCAGCGCACCATCTGGCCGCTGGCCTTGGGCTATTTCGACCATGTACGCATGCTGGCCGCATGGTGTGAAACACGGCAGGATTTCCGTCATTTCCGGACAGACCGCATCTTTGCCCTGCGTGCAGGCA
This sequence comes from Aquitalea sp. ASV11, assembly GCF_016429185.1. Taxonomy (NCBI): domain Bacteria; kingdom Pseudomonadati; phylum Pseudomonadota; class Betaproteobacteria; order Neisseriales; family Chromobacteriaceae; genus Aquitalea; species Aquitalea sp. ASV11. Next base: position 10,435 of record NZ_JAELUD010000065.1, on the reverse strand, counting down.
AGGAGCACTACCCGCACAGAAAGCACGAGCTGCTGAAAGCGTGGCGCGCAGCCGATGCCGCCCGGCAGGGCAAAAACAGTAACAACAGCTGACTACTGACAAAAACTGTCAGTGGCTGGCGTGACAATGGCATCACTCGAGATCAACCCACCGGAGTGAATGCCATGCGTCTTTATTACCACCCCCTGTCGTCTTGCAGCCGCCGCGTGCTGCTTGTTGCCCGGCAACTTGGTTTGCCGCTTGAACTGATAGAAGTTGATTTGTTTGGCGGCGAGCAGAACACCCCCGCTTTCCTGCAGCTGAACCCGAATCATCAGGTTCCCGTACTGGAAGACAATGGCCATGTGCTGTGGGAGTCTTACGCCATCATGCAATACCTGGCAGAGCTGGCGCCGGATCAGTCCCTGCATGCAGCCAGCGCACGCGAACGGGCAGATGTCAGCCGCTGGATGTTCTGGTGTGCCCAGCACTGGATGCCGCCCATCAGCAGCCTTAACTGGGAGAACGCAATCAAGCAAATGGCCGGGCAAGGCCCGGCCAGCGCGGTAGAAGTAGAACGGGCGGAAGCCGGTTTTGTCGCCGCCGGCCAGATCCTCGATCAGCACCTTGCCGGGCGGGAGTGGATATGCGGCCAACAGCCATCGCTGGCGGATCTGGCCATTGCCGCCCCGCTGGCCGACTGGCAGCAGGCCCGCCTGCCGCTCAAAGAGTTCGGGGAAATCGTCCGCTGGTTCGGCCAGATTCAGGCGCTGGACTGCTGGCAGCAAACCGGGCACATCACCAGCGTGCAGGCAGACTGAGCACGGCAGGCCTGCGCGGCAGCACAATGGCGCGCAGGCCCACACCGGCAAACAGGCGGTCAGCCTTGCTCAGACCACGCTGTCCGCGTTCAGGTAGGGCGACACATGCTGTAAAGCACGTGCCAGGTAGTCTTCCTTCTCCCCCACCGGGGCCACATAATGCAGTGCATCCCGAGCGGCCTGCATGCCTTCAAGCCTGGCAATCAGCCAGAAAGCCAGATATTGCGAGGCCAGGCAGCCACCTGCCGTTGCCACATTGCCTCTGGCAAAAAACGGCTGGTTCAACACGCTGATACCCGCCTCCTGCACCCATGGCTTGGTAATGAGGTCGGTACAGGCCGGGATGTCCTGCAACAGTCCAAGCCTGGCCAGTATCAGCGTGCCCGAGCATTGGCCCGCCAGCAGCTGGCGGGAAGGGTCCAGCCGCAACTGCGCCATCAGCGTTTCGTCGGCCACCACATCCCGCGTTTTCAGGCCGCTGCCAACAATCACGGCATCCGCCTCGCAGGCCTGGGCCAGCGAAATGTGCGATTCCAGCACCACGCCATTCATGGACGTCACCCGGGATGTCGGGCTGGCAATGGATACCCGCCAGTCCGGCTTCCTGATGCGGTTCAGGATGCCAAAGGCAATCAGCGAGTCCAGTTCGTTGTATCCGTCGAAGGTAAGAATGGCAATGTGCATGACCGGGCCTCGCGTGTTCGAAGTAATGGTGAAAGGCCAGCCTGAGAGCTGGCTGACAAAATAGCGTAGCATCCCTGGGGCAAGGCGCGCCGACGCAGACAGTCAAGGGTACGGCAAGGAGGCGCAACGCCGCAGCAGGTTTTTTGTTAGCGGCTCCAAGCTGAATAAGCAGCACAAGCAAAAAACTGGCATGAATACAGGCCATGAACCAAGCAGGATACGGCCGGTTTCAGGCCCGCTTGAACCTGTCGTGCGGCCTGCGGCACTGTATACCAGCGCCACTATCATCCGGCTGCACAGCGACTGCTGACTGGCACCCGGCGCACGGCTCATGGCTCATGGCTGCTGACTGTGCGCGCGCAACTGTTCGGACAGGAAGTCGACAAAGCACGCCACCCGCGCCGCCAGAAAACCCTGACGGTAATACACCGCCCACACCGGCTGCCGCCACGGCAGCATGTCATCGGGCAGCAAGGCGGTGAGGTGACCGGCGGCAATATCCCGGTCGACCAGAAAATCCGACAGGCAGGCAATGCCGTTACCGGCCAGCGCCAGATAGCGTAGCGTCTCGCCATTGGAAGCAGTCAAGGTCGGCTCTATCGCCAAACCGTCAACATGACCATGCCGCAAGGGCCACAGGTTCAAGGACGAGGGCTGGGAGAAGCCCAGCAGGCGCTGGCGGGCAAGCTCGGCTACCGAGGCCGGCGCACCGTGTTCGGCCAGATAGGCTGGCGATGCCACCAGCCGCCAGCGGCTTTCAAACAGCAAGCGCGCATTCAGGGTGGAGTCCTGCAACTGGCCGACGCGCAAGGCCACATCGGCCCCCTGTTCAATCAGGTCACCTACCATCTCGCCACTGGTCAACTCCAGCCGTATGCGCGGATAACGGCGGCAGAACGCGGGCAACAAGGGGGCCAGCACATGATCGAACACCGGCGTGGCGGCATTGATGCGCAACAGGCCGGACGGATGCTCCGCCGCCGACTGCAGCGTCAGCTCCGTTGCCTGCATGCGGCCCAGGATGTCGCGCGCATTCTCCAGAAACCAGCGCCCTTCATCGGTCAGATCCAGCCGCCGCGTGGTGCGCCTGATCAAGCGCACACCCAGCTGTTTTTCCAGCTTGCCGATACTGCGGCTGATGCCGGATGGAGTCAGCCCCAGCTGTTCTGCCGCCGCAGAAAACGAGCCCTCCTCGATCACGGTGACAAAAGCCTGCATGGTTTCTGTGGTCAGCATTGTTGATTACCAGTCACAAGACATTGGGTTCAAGACGTATTTTTCCTGCCTTTTCAAGCAATGATAATGCGAACTCTTCCTGCATTGCCAACCGACCCCCGCGCAAACCCGTGCCAGGGCAGTCCGGTGCCAGCTATCCGGAACTGGCCCCCAGCTGCACCGGCGGGAGCGGAGCACTGGTCACCGGTGATGCCCTCACACTGCTTTAAGGAGTTTTTGCATGCCACTTGCCCTCTGGGCGCTGACACTCAGCGCGTTTGCCATCGGCACCACCGAATTTGTCATCGTCGGGCTGATTCCGACCATTGCCGCCAGCCTGCACGTATCGCTGCCTTCTGCCGGCATGCTGGTCAGCCTGTATGCGCTGGGCGTGGCCATTGGCGCGCCGGTACTGACCGCCCTCAGCAGCCGCCTGCCACGCAAAACCCTGCTGCTGACCCTGATGGCCCTGTTCACGCTGGGCAACCTGCTGGCCTGGCAGGCTCCGGCGTATGGCACGCTGGCCATCGCCCGCGTGCTGACCGGCCTGACCCACGGCGTGTTTTTCTCGATAGGCTCCACCATTGCAACCAGCCTGGTGCCCAGGCAGAAAGCCGCCTCGGCCATTGCACTGATGTTTTCCGGCCTGACGGTTGCCCTGGTGACCGGTGTGCCACTGGGCACCTTCATCGGCCAGACATTTGGCTGGCAAACCACTTTTCTTGCCGTCTCCGGCCTTGGCCTGACCGCCCTTGCCGGCAGCTGGCTGCTGGTGCCGGACAACATCGCCCGTACGGCGCCCGCCTCCTTGCTCGGCCAGTTTTCGGTACTGGGCAAGCCACGGTTGTTGCTGGTGTATGCCATGACGGCGCTGGGCTACGGCGGTTCATTCATTGCGTTTACCTATCTTGCCCCGATGCTGGAGCAGGTCAGCGGCTTCAAAGCCTCGGCCACCGGCGTGCTGATGCTGGTTTACGGTATTTCGGTTGCCGTGGGTAATGTCTGGGGTGGCCGCCTGGCCGACCGCAAAGGCCCGGTGCGGGCGCTGCAGATCATCTTTGCCGGCCTGGCCCTTGCTCTGGTATTGCTGGCGCTGACCGCCAGTTCGCAATGGCTGGTAGTGCTCACCATCTTGCTGTGGGGTGCGGTGGCATTCGGCAATGTGGCCGGCCTGCAGCTTTACGTGGTGCAACAAGCCCAGCGCGACGCACCGCATGCGGTGGATGTGGCATCCGGCCTGAACATTGCCGCATTCAACCTGGGCATTGCATTCGGTGCCTGGGCTGGCGGCCTGATTGTCGAGGCAATGGGCATCATGGCCACCCCGTGGATTGGCGCGCTGATCGTTCTGCTGGCACTGGCGCTCACCACCTGGTCCGGCGTACTGGACCGGCGTGCCAGCCCCACGCTGGCAAACTGCACGCCATGAGCGCCCCTGCCTGGCCATGCTGCCTTCCCTGATGGCAGGTGGCGATTTGCAAAGGCGCTAGCGGGAAGTCAGCACGCGGGCACAGGCCGATATTGGACTGGCTGCGGTTTCAGGGCAGGAGCGGGAAAAACGCGGGATTGGAAAAGTCACTGACCAGCCAGTCGTATACCACACGAACCCGCGCCGGAACCGGGCTGCGCTGTGGCCGGTACACACTCAGCGCCCACGGCGTGGGTGCCAGCTCGGGCAGCACCTCCACCAGCTCGCCGCTGCGCAGGTGGGGAATGGCGACAAAACCGGGCATCTGGGCGAAACCGAAGCCGGCCACCACCGCGGCACACTCGGCCTGGGTACTGTTGCTGATGAATGCCAGCTCCCGCGGAATCCACTGCGACTCCTGACGGAAAAACCAGGGCCACGGTTTGCCGGTGCGCTGGTCGATGGTGCCGACCACAGGCTGTTGCTGCACGTCCTTCAGCGTGCGCGGCACCCCGCAGCGGGCCAGCAAGCCGGGGGCTGCCACCATGTAGAACGGCACTTCGGCTACTTGCCGCGCCACAAAGCGGCTGTCCCGGATCAAGCCGTGGCGGATGCCGATATCAATCTGCTCATCCACCACATCAGTTTCATCATCTTCCAGATGCAGTTCGAAATGCAGGCCGGGATATTGTTGGCGCAAACGCGCCAGGCTATGGACCAGGCTGGTCTGGCCGATGGCCTCCGGCGCGGTCAGCCGTACCGTGCCTTCCACCTGCTGGGCCGCATTGGCTTCCGCACCACGAAACAGGCAATCAATGCCTTCCACGCCTTGTCTGGCGATATGTGCCAGACGCTCGCCTTCGCGGGTAACCCGGCACTGCCGGGTATTGCGGTGAAACAATAGCTCGCCGAACTGGCTTTCCAGCTCCTGGATGGCGCGGGTGACCACCTGTGGCGAGATGCCAAGTTGCTGGGCGGCTTCCTTGAAGTTGCGTGCTTCCGCCGCAGTACAGAAGATTCGCAGCATTTCCAGTCGATTCAGCATGCATCCACTCCCCTTGTAATACCGGGCAGCTTATTCCTGTTTCAGGAATTCAAAAAGCTTGTTTCATCCATTCCTGAGAATTCAGCAATTGGTGATACTGACGACCTACGGCGACAAGCAAGCCGACAGCGCATATCAATCACCATGAACAAGCGATCATGTTTACACCTCCGCCCTGCCTTGAAATGAGCCCGCCATGCAACTGATTCTGGCATCCATCTTCCCCATCTTGCTGGCGCTATTGTGTGGCTACGGCATCGGTCTGTTGCTGCCACGCCGCCATACCCGACACTGTGCCCGCCTGTTGACGCCGCTGATCTGGCTGCTGCTGTTCTTTTGCGGCAAGAGCTTTGGTACGGTGCTGAGTGATGGCCACATGCTGGGCAAAACCCTGGGTACGGCGCTGATTTTTGCTTCCCTGACCAGCTTGCTGCCATGGGGGCTGATTGTGCTGTGCATGCGTCAGCCGCGTGCCCGTGGCAAAACCCAGCCGGCAGAGCGCCCGCCCGTCACGCAGTTTCTGCATGCACTGCGCGACTGCCTGCTGGCCTTGAGCATGGTGGGCATGGGGGCCATGGCCTCCCGGTTTCAACTGGGCTGGCTGGATGCCATCAGCACCAGTCAATTGCTTTACCTGCTGATTGTGCTGGTTGGCATCGACCTGGCGGAGCTGAAACTGGGCAGTGCCTGGCGCACGCCGGAGGTGATGGTGCTGCCGGTTCTGGTGATCATCGGCTCGCTGGCCGGGGGCATGGCGGCGGCCGTGTTTACCGGCGAAGGGGTATGGACTTCATTGGCGCTGTCCAGCGGTTTTGGCTGGGTCACCTTGTCCAGCATTCTGGTGAGCAGCAAGCTGGGCAGCAACTATGGTGCCATCGCCATGCTGACCGACCTGTTCCGGGAGCTGATGGCCATTGCCATGCTGTACCTGCTGGGCGCACGTTTCAGCCGGGAGGCCATCGGCATTTGCGGTGCTACCGCACTGGATGCCACCCTGCCCCTGATCCGCCAGAAATGCGGCACTCATCATGTATCGCTGGCCCTGATCAGCGGCTTTGTGCTGACGCTGGTCAGCCCGGTACTGATCATGATTTCCCTGGCCTAGCGCATCGGGCCGCCTGCCCACAGCAAGCTGCGGGCAGGTGAACATCATGCGCTATCGACCAAATAGCCTGGTTCAGCTCTCCAGCACATAACTGCCAGGCGCATCACCCAGTGCCGGGTATTGCCGGCTGCTGACCGACGGTGCCTTGCCCAGCGCACCCGAGCGTGGTTTCAGCCATTGCATCCAGTCATCCCACCAGCTGCCCTGATGATGTTCGGCCGCTTGCTTCCAGTGTTCCGGGCTTTGATGGCGCTCGGCCGGAGCCACCCAGAACGCGCGTTTGGGCGGATTGACCGGCGGGTTGACGATACCCAGGATGTGGCCGGAGGTGGACAGCACGAAGCGCTTGTCGCCAGACAGGAAGTGATTGAGCCGGAAGGATTGTTTCCACGGTGCGATATGGTCGTCCTCGGCGGCAACGGCATACACCGGCTGGCTGATGTTCTCCAGATTGATGGGGTGACCGGCCACGGTCAGCGCGTTGGGCTTGATCAGATTATTGTGCTGGTAGAACTGGCGCAGATACCAGGAATGCATGGTTGCCGGCATGCGGGTGGTGTCCATATTCCAGTACAGCACATCGAAGGCCGAAGGTTTTTCACCGTACAGCCAGCCATGCACCACGTAGTGCCAGATCAGGCTGTTGGGACGCAGCATGCGGAAGGACATGGCCATGTCCTTGCCATCCAGATAGCCGGTTTCGGCCATTTTCCCGTCCAGCCAGTCCAGCGTGGCCGGGTCGATGAATACCTCGATGTCGCCCGGACTGTGATAGTCCACCAGCGTGGCAAAAAAGGTGGCGCTGGCTACCGGATTATCGCCATTGGTGTAGTGCTGGCTGCTCCATGCCAGCCAGGTGGCCAGCATGGCCCCGCCTATGCAATAGCCCACCGCATTGACCTGCGGCTGACCGGACAGCGCGCATGCCACCCGGAATGCCTGATCCAGCCCGTCCTGCAGGTATTGGTCGAAGGTGGTGCCGGCCTGATCCGCGCCCGGATTGCGCCAGCTGATGATATAGGTGTCCAGCCCCTGCTCCAGCAGATAGCGGATCATGCTCTTTTTCGGGGTGAGGTCCAGCACGTAAAACTTGTTGATGCACGGCGGCACAATCACCACCGGCACCTGATGCACCGCCTTGACAGTGGGGGTGTAATGAATCAGCTCGAACAGGGCATTACGGAACACCACCTTGCCCGGCGTGGTGCCCAGGTTCTCCCCGACTTTGAATTCATCGGTACTGCTCATGCGCACCGCGCCCTGACGGGCATCTTCCAGAAAATTCTGCCAGCCCAGCCGCAGGCTTTCGCCATTGGTTTCGGCCGCCCGGCGCATGGCAACCGGGTTGCTCCAGAAGAAATTGCTGGGTGCCAGTGCATTCAGCCAGTTACGGCTCCAGAACGCCGCCTGCCGGGTAGTGCGCGCCGACTGGCCGGGGGTTTCGTACACCATGTCCTGCAGGTGATGGGTCAGGATCAGATACCACTGTTTGGCGATATCAAAACTGGCTGTATCCGACCATTCCGCTTCCACAAACCGGGTATCTTCCGGATGGGGTGGCTCTACTTCCGGCCCTTTCACCCCAAGGCAGCGTCTGGCGGCATAGTGCTGCAGATTGAACAGCTTTTGTGCCAGCCGGGCATTGGATTCAGCCAGCTGGGCGGGATGGCACAACCAGGCCAGCTGGGTGTGGATGGCGGACCTGCTCATGCCAAATGGGTCAAAAATATTTTCCAGCACATGCACAAAATGCTGTGCATTCTGGAAGGAATCGATAAACCAAGTATTTTCCGTTGCTGGCTTAGTCATGAAGCTCTCCCCGCAGCATGTACCTTGAATGGTCAAGCCAGCATAGCCCACCCAGGCGGCTTGCTCACGTCTTTGCCGGCTTTGTTTGATATAAAGCGGGAGTTGCTGCCAATAAGGCAGGGTCAAACACCACACATGCTCAAGCGACCTTACCGTTTTTTGTCAGGTAATGGTTTTTTCACTACAGCGCAGATCACAAAATGTACTGGCCATTTGGCTGTGTGTAGCCGCCCTGTTCCGCCAGCCGCCGGTGGCTTGCCAAGAATCCATAATAATTGGCATGCAGGCAGACATTCGCAACAAATACCTACTCGCCCGGCAAAACATGGCCATTCATTTAGCAGAATGGCTTGGTAATGGTGCATCTATTGCTGGTGGGGCTTGAAAGAAAAAGATTTAATAATAAGCTTCGCTTTGAAATATGTTTTATTTTCCGCAGGCAAGCATCCATACTATCTGGTGATGACGTCTTGCGTCTGAAATCAACTGGCAACAAGGCAGGTGGATACTGCCCACGGCACCTGCTAGCCGGAACATAAAACTATAAAGGAGTGTGGATAATGCGGTCGTTAAAAGCCAAACTGATTGTCTTTGTTGCAATATTGCTGGCCATCCTGAGCACCTGTATTGCCGCGCTGGTGTACAACCAGATGCGCAGCAGTATTGTCACCGGGGTGGAGAACGAATTGAGTGGCACCGCCAACGGCTATGGCACTTTTGTCAAAAGCTGGTACGACGAGAAGTTGCGCGCTGTAGTGGCGGGTAACCCGCTGGCCGACCATCCGGACCCTGTCCCCACCCTGGCCCGCATCAATGAGGCTGGTGGTTTCTCGCTGACCTATGTCGGCTTTGCCGATCACCACATTGTCTATTCCGACGGCCACGCCCAGAAGCCCGGCTACGACCCGGCCAAGCGCCCCTGGTACCAGCAGGCCGTAGCCGCAGGCAAGGCCACGGTGTCAGCCCCTTATGTCGACTTTGATACCGGCAAGCTGTGCCTGACCTTTGTTTCCCCGGTGTCCTCTGGCGGCGCACTCAAGGCCGTGGTGGGCGGTGACATTTTCATCGACGCCCTGGTCAAGACCGTGCTTTCGATCAAGCTGCGCGGTGATGGCTATGCCTTCCTGGTGGACAAGAGCGGCAACATCATCGCCCACCACAATCAGCAGCTGACGCTCAAACCCATCAGCAGCATTGCCCCCACCCTGTCGGCCGAACAGCTGAACAGCCTGGCCAGCAGCAATGCCATGCAGCTGATCCAGATGGAAGACAGCAACAAATACGTGAAGGTGGTGGCCATTCCGGGTACCGACTGGTTGCTGGGCGTGGTGATGAACGACAGTGTGATCCGCGAACCACTGAACAAGCTGCTGCTGACCATTGTCATCATCGCCGCTGTTTCGCTGCTGGTGCTGGTGCCGATTGCCAGCGTGATTCTGGCCTCCATGCTCAAGGGCCTGCGTCACCTCAATCAGGCGATGAATGAAATTGCCCGGGGCGAGGCCGACCTCACCCGCCGCATCGAGGTATCCGGTCAGGATGAAATTGCCGAAACCGCCCATGCCTTCAACCTGTTCGTCGATCATCTGCGTGACATGTTCCGCCAGGTCAAGCAGGAAGCCGACCGGGTGATCAGCGGTGTCGATGAAGCCGGCAGCACGGTACGCCGGGTGGCCGAGGACTCGCGCGAGATTTCCGACGTCTTCAGCGGCAACGCCGCCACGCTGGAACAAATTACGGTCAGCATTGCCCATATTGCCGAATCCACCCGCGAAGCAGACCAGCTGGTGAGCCAGACCGACAGCGCCTCCACCCAGAGCGCCAGTGACATCAAGCAGATTTCGTCCGAAATGGCGCGCACGGTGGATGCCGTCAAGGGCCTGTCCGGCATTCTGGAAACCCTGGACAACCGCTCGCAGCAAATTACCGGCATTACCAATGTCATCAAGGACATTGCCGATCAAACCAATCTGCTGGCCCTGAATGCCGCCATCGAAGCAGCGCGTGCCGGTGAAATGGGACGCGGCTTTGCCGTGGTGGCAGACGAAGTACGCAAGCTGGCCGAGCGCACGGCGCAAGCCACACTGGAAATCACCAGCATGGTGAACACCATCCGCAGCGAAACCAGCCAGGCAGTCAGCAACATGCAGCAGACGGTCAACTCGGTGGATGGCGGGGTGGAAATCACCCAGGGCGCGGTCAAGCGTATCGACGACATCCGCCAGGCCATGCAGGACGTGGTGAGCAAGATGAACGAGATTTCGCTGTCCACCAAGGAACAGCACAACGCCACCACGGCCATTTCGCAAAGCACCGAACGCATCAACAACCGCATCATCGACAGCGACCAGTCCTTGCAGGGCGTGCAC
>NZ_JAELUD010000064.1:0-21977 GCF_016429185.1 Aquitalea sp. ASV11 | reverse complement strand
TTCATCAAGGCAGGCCATTCTCCACTGGAGGCCACCATGCAGGTGGCCAAGCAATGGATCGAGCGCAGCGACCCCGAACAAGCCAAGCGCATGCAGGAACAAGCAGCGCAACTGGCCGGTGTGGAAGACAAGAAGCTGCGCCAGGCTCAACTGGAGGCCTTCCAGAAGTCACTGAATACCGGCGACGTTTTCCGAGACATGCAGGTCAATATGGCGCTCACCGCCTATATGCAAAACAGCGATGAATACCGCCAGCGCAAAAAGGACGGAGCCAAGGCCAGCGGGCAGATCGACAAGGACCTGGCCGACCGCCGTGACACCTCCGAACGCAAATGGGCCGAAGTCGCCAGCGACTTCAACCTGGCCATGATCCGCATTGGCGATGCCATTCGTCCGGTCACCGACATGGCCGCCGAACTGGCCAGCATCAGCCTCAAACTGGGTGGCGACGTGATCAAGGACAACCCCAGCCTGGCGCTGGCCGGTGGAGCCGTGGCAAGTGGAGTCGGGCTAATCGCTGCCAAGCGCGTTCTCGGTGGTACCGCGCAGTGGCTGGGCGGCAAGGTCTTGGGTGGCCTGGCAGGCCGATTGCCTGGCGGCAAACAAGCGCTACCCGGCCAGCCCGGGGCCAGCGGTAGCACAGGCGCTGGCAGCGCCAGCATTTTTGACAGTGCCATCGGCGCGCAGCGGGTATTTGTCACCAACTGGCCGGGAGGCGGGCTATCCATCGGCGATACCGCCCCGGGCCGTAACAAGGCCGCGGTCAAAGTGGGTGGCGTGGTCCGGCAGGTCATCGGCAACACCGCCACCGCAGGCCGTGCTGCACTGATTGCCCCGTCCATGGGCACACTGGCCGGAGCCTCGGCCGGAACCATCGCCGCCGCCGGTGGCATGGTGGCTGCCTCCGGTGCCGCAGGCTATGCGGTGGGTAGCGTGCTCAATGCCGGAATCAGCAAGGGCCTCAGCGCCGCCACCGGCAGCCAGACCACGCTAGGCAGCTGGCTGTACGACTTCTTCAACAAGGAAGCTGCGGCCAAGGCGCTAGGCCCGATGGAAGACAAGCTGCCCGCCAAAGCCACCCCGGTGGACAAAGCAAGCAGCAAAACAGTGGCCACCCAGCCACCCCAGCAGTTCACCTTCGCCCCGAAAATCGAGGTCAAGGTACTGGGCGATGCCAAGAACCCGGCCGATATCGCCAACCAGCTGGCCCCGCACCTGAAAAAGCTGTTCGAAGAATGGAGCCGCCAGCAGAACAGGCCCGGCAGCCGCTTGTATGACCCGGTGGGGTAAACGGGGCAACTTACTGCCTGCCTTTACATGAAAATGCAAAAGGCATTTAATGCTGTCTGATACCCATCATTTGTAATTCATGAGGCCCAGCCAAGACCCATGCAAAACCTGATTGAACTGATCAAGGGAATTCGGGCTTTGCCTGAACCTATCCCGCAAGAGCCCAACTTTTTTTCTATCGGCGGGAGGGGTTATCTGGAGAACCCGACTTCCGATCTGCTGGCCATCTTCATGGGTGGGCTGTATGGCAATACTCCCACCTGGCTGGCCAAGGCGCTGGTGCATTGCCTGATCGACCGAAGTGAGCTGAGTACAAGCGATCTCGAAAAATATGGATGGGATGACCTGATTGTTGAGCGGGAAGTCGCCATCAATGATGCCGAAACCGATACTTATAAACGGCTGGATCTGTTGGTTAGCTGTTCCGCCTTTGTCCTGGGTATTGAGTTCAAGGTGTACGCCAGTGCGGCCAATAATCCGTTTGACGTTTACGACCAGCTCTTGCAAAACCGGGCCGATGGCCGCCCCATCCTGAAGTGTGTCTTGCGGCCAAACAGTTACGCCGCAGATATCAAGTCGGCCAGCTGGCCGGTAGTCAGTTACGACGACTTGCTGGCAAAAGCCAAGCAGTTCTATGGCAGTGACGTTGCCTTTGCCCCGGTCAGTAAATGGCAATTCTTTTATACCGAACTTCTGCAACACCTGCATCAGCTGGCACACCCGGAAAGCGATACTCTAATGGATGACAAGTCTTTTGAATTTGTGTTGCAGAATTTTTCTGATCTGCGCAAGGGACGCAGTTTGCTGGATGATTTTGAAAATCAGTTACTCCATCTTGGAGTAACAGTGGTAAGCAAAGCCCTGTCTGAGCTGAATGTCGAGTCCGGTGTTAAAACAGCAGCACATACCTGGCCTGATGCACGTGCGTTGCGTTTTCGTCCCGAATGTTGGGGTCAGGATTCAGATGTAGTTCTCTGCTATGAAGAGACCGAAGACGAAGACACCTCCGTTGGGTTCTACATCCGCGCTTATATCAGACGTGGAACTGAGCAGGTGGATTTTGAAACCATTTCAAAACAGTTATGCCATGTGACACATGAAAAGCTCGATCTGTGGGAAGAGGACGGTGTTCCGGAGTCAGAGCATTGCTGGTACGAACAAGGTGACAAATACCTTTGCTTCGGCGCACTGGCAAAAGACCGCTCTCTCGATGGCACCCTGCAGGCCCTGGCTTCCCTTACCAAGTGGCTGCAGCTAAACGCATATACCGCACCAGCCACTGCCTGATCTGCCATCCACATCGCCCAAACAGCCGCCCCGTGCGGCTGTTTTCATTTCCGGAGTTCTCGCATGTCCCTGCCAACCTTGCTGGGCAGCGCCACCCGTCAGGGGCTGGATGCTGCGGCACTGGCACGCCTGCCCGGCGTAGAGCGCCATACCAGCACCATCGTCAAACAGGTGGAAAGCGCCAGTACCACCGTGACGGCCGTCGCCACGCTGCTGTCCGCGGCCAGTCCCTTGCCAGCGGATGGGGCAGGGCTGGTCAATCGCCACCTCGGCCTGCTGCGCATGGCCGCCCAGGACATGCTGCTGGCTCCTTTGACGGCCGTTCAGCAGGCCGGTCAGCAACTGGCCGGGCAGGTGGGCCAGCTGCAACGGGCCTTGGGTGCTGTGATGCCGCCATTCCCGCTGCCGGGCGGTGTGCTGCCGTTTGGCTGGCAAGCGGCCGACAGCGACAGCAAGGTGCTGGCTGCCGGTGGGCACGGCTTTTTGCTGGAGCTGTCGCCGGAACAGGGCCAGCCTTTCCGTTTCGAGCTGGGCAAGGCGGCTTACGACAGCCTCAGTCGCGATACCGGCTTCAATATCGCCGACCAGGAACGCCTGTCCCGGCTGCCCGCCCAGCAGGCAGTGGCCAAGGGCAAGGACAGCCTGACGCTGAAGGGGGCCATCTTTGTCGGCCATCACGGCAGCGGCCATCTGGAGAGGCTGCGCGAACTGGGCCATGCCCTGCAACCCTTGTTGCTGACCACCGGCTTTGGCGAGTTCCTCGGCCGCTGGTATCTGTCCCGGGTGCAGGAGGAGCAAAGTCACCTGTTTGCCGATGGCGCTGCTCGCAAGCAAACCTTCACCCTGGAGCTCAGCCGCTATGGCGAAGACGATCAGAACATCTGATGGCGACCTGCTGGACGTGTTGTGCCAGCAGCACTATGGCCACCTGACCGGCACGGTGGAACGGGTGCTGGCCGCCAACCCGGGGCTGGCCAGTCTGGCACAGCCTTATCCCTCCGGTGTGTGGATTCATCTGCCGGACCTGCCCGCGGCCAGCCAGGCCGTGGTCACGCTGTGGGAGTAAGCCATGCAGCCGATATTTCGTGTGCTGTTGCTGGCGGGCAGCGGCGGGGCAAAGCAGGCGACCGACCTCACCCCCTTGCTGGCCGACCGCCTGCTCACCCTGCGCATTACCGACAAGGCCGGGCTGGATAGCGACGAGCTGGATATCAGCCTGGATGACCGGGACGGCGCGGTCCGCCTGCCTGATACCGGTGCCGTGCTGGAAGTCAGTCTGGGCTATGCCGAAACCGGGCTCACCCGTATCGGCCAGTACCGTATTGATGAAGTCGGCTCCAGTGGCATGCCGCAAACCGTCACCCTGCGTGGCCGACCGGCCAATATGCTGGGGGCCATTCGTCAGGCACGTCGTCATGCCTGGAGCAACTGCCCGCTGGAGCAGATCGTGCGGGACATCGCCCAGCGCAACAAACTCAAACCGGTGTGCAAGGTAAAAGCTACTGTGGTGCGGGCGGATCAGATGAACGAATCCGACCTGCACTTTCTCACCCGGCTGGCCCGCCAGTACGACGCCACCGCCACCATCAAGGGCGGCCAGGTGCTGGTGCTGCCGCGCGGTGGCCAGCGCAACAGCCGCAGTGGCAAGCCGCTGCCCACCCTGGTGTTACAGCGCCGCGATATCAGCCACTGGCAATTCCTGCGCAGCGACCGTGAAGCCGCGGGCGGGGCCGCCGTCCGCAGCCACGACCAGCGCAGCGGCAAAACCCAGTTGGTGATGGTGCCCGACAAAAACAATCCGGATGCCCCGCCACGCTATATCCGCCATCCGGTGGCCAGCAAGGGCGGCGCATCCGCGGCTGCCAAAGCCACGGCCAACCGTGCCCGCCGCGCTGAGTTCACTCTTAACCTCAGCCTGCCCGGCAGGGCCGACATCGTGGCCGAGCGCACGCTGCGCGCCCAGGGCATCAAGGAAGGCGTGGATGGGCTGTGGACCGTGGACAGCGTGGTGCACAACCTTAGCCGCAGCGGTTGGGATACCGCGCTGACCCTGGTCATCAACAAAAAGACGCCACACAAGGCCGGGCGCAAGGTGAAAAAGACCAAGCAGCCCGGGGTGGTGCTCACCCCCACACCGTTGTGAACCCATCCGCCGCGTGCGGATTTTTTTATTGGAGCCCGCCATGAGGCCTTTATATCGCGGCAGCCAATGGCAGCGCCGGGTGTGGTGCGAAGCCGGTGCGCTGCGCAGCCAGCCGGTTGCCAGCCTGCAAGCCGACTGCACCACCCTGCAGCTCACCGTGCCCGGTCATGGTTTGCCAGCCTGCTGGCGCATTGCCTTGCACGGCTGCCGCCAGTTGCTGCCCGGCATGATGGCGCGCTGCCATCCGCCTGCCGCACATGAGTACCACCTGGCCGCCGCCCAGGACGCCGACACCTTGCGGCTGAACAATCCGCATGGCCGCAGCATGCCTGCCTATGCCGGTGGTGCGGCCATTCTGTACCGGCCCCCGCTGGACTTGCGTGGCGTCCAGGCCAGCCTGCTGCTGCGCAATCTGCAAACCGGTTTTCACTGGCAAGGGCTGCTGCCGGACAGCACAGCACCGGGTGCGCTGGAACTGACGATTGAGCAGGGGCACAGCCAGCACTGGCCGCTCGGCCCCCTGCGCGCCCTGTTGCAATTGCACTGGCCAAGCGGGCAGCAACGCCTGCTGCCACTCCATGACGTGATGGTGGAGGAAGGACCATGAACAGCAATACATCGGCAGAACAACAACACCTGGTACTGGTGGAAGGCATCCCCGGCCCACCGGGCCCGCAAGGACCAGCGGGTGCAACCGGCCCGGTCGGGCCGCGTGGCCTGCAGGGAGAGACGGGTGACACCGGTCCACAAGGCCCGCGCGGCGAACAAGGCCCGCCGGGGCTGATGGGGCCTGTCGGGCCGCAAGGCCAACAGGGTGAACCCGGTCCCAAAGGCGACACCGGCCCGCAAGGCGAGCGTGGGCCGCAGGGCGAGCAGGGCATGCCGGGGCCACGTGGCGCACCGGGCGAGCGCGGCTTGCAAGGGGAGGTCGGTCCGGCCGGTCCCGTCGGCCCACCCGGCCCGCTCAACCTGCTGCCCGGTGGCTTTGCCAAGCAGGACTACACCACCCACTGCTGGCGCAAGACCGGCCCGCACCGCATCAGCCTGCTGGCCGGAACCGCAGTGATGGTGGGCAGCACGCTGGTGGAGTTCAAGCAGGACACGCCAGTACAGATGCCTGCCGAGCTGACACCCGGCAGCGACCTGGCCTTCTATGCCTGTGCCGACGGCAGTGTACGTGCCTCCACCCGCTTTGACGGCCTGCCGGAACTGCCCGCCGGGCAGTGGCGCTTGATTGGTGGCGGGCATATCAGCCTGACTGCGGCTGACAGCACCATCCGTTCCGGTGGATTCAATGGTTTCTTATGGTCGCAAGCCGATGTGGATGCCATCGCGGGACTCAACCAGTGGAGCCTGTGGGACTTGTTCTACCGCCCGGTGAGCGACCCGCGCGGCATGGTGTGCGTCGGTGGGGTCTTCTGGGCCGACATCTATCTGTGCGCGCAGGACTACCCGCAAGGCAGCAGCCGCGCCCAGGTCGTTGTGGCCAGTGGCGAACACAAACCACCACGCCCAGCCATGCAAAGCTGGGTCGTCGCGGATGATCGGCCTTACTCCACCGGCTGGTACGAGGCCCAGGCCATCGCCCTCAGCCTGCGCAAACGGCTGCCTACCATGCACGAGTTCGCCGCGGCCACCTTTGGCGTGCACGAACAGCAATCTCCCCCCAATTTTTACGCCAGCCAGAGCAGGCGCGCGAGCGGCTACACCTCGCGCTGGGGGCTGGAGCAAGCTACCGGCCACCTGTGGGTATGGGGGCAAGAACTGCTGACCGACCCGCGCGCCGGTCAGTGGGACTGGCGTTGGTGGCCCCCGGCCAACCCGCACAACAACAACCGCGGCTGGATCTACGCCCAGGCCAACTTTGAGGCCAGCCTGCGTGCGGTGGTACTGGGCGGCAGCTGGAACACCGGGCAGTACAGCGGCTCCTGCTGTCTCAGCCTGATTGCCAGCCCCTTCTGGGTGGGCGACGACACCGGCATCCGCCTGTTCAGCGACCACCGCCAACACTTCTGAACCCGGCTATCCGGCCGGGAGCAAGGAAATCAACATGACCGAACCAAACGGAGGCCTGGCGCTGGTGGCGCTGGCCGGTGTCGGCACCGTGGCCGGTATCGATGCCGGGGTGCTGTTTGGCGCCTTCGCCGGTGCCGCCGTCTTCGTGCTGTCCGAACGCTGCAGCGAAGACCCGCGCTGGGTGCGCTGGCTCTACCTCATCATCTCCGTCATCTGCGGAGTGCTGCTGGCAGGCTTTGTCGCCAGCCTGGTGGACCGTATCCTGCCGGACGGGGTGGAAGTCCCCGCTGCGCTGGGCGGTATGCTGGCGGCGGCACTGGCGGTGAAACTGCTACGCGCCGCCATCACCCGCACCGAACTGGAACACCTGCTGGGAAAGGGCAAGTCATGACCCCACACATCAGCCTGCTGGCGCTGGCCCACGCCGCCGTCTGCGCCATCTTGTGCTTCAGCCTGATCAACTACCAGCGCGACGGCGCCCGCTACCGCCGCTGGGCGTCCATCCTGTCCTACGTGATGATCGTCGCCTCCGGTGGCGTGGTCATCCGCGTGTTCACCGGCAGCTATGTGGACATCGACCTGGCGGAATTCGTCCTCAACGCCGCACTGTGCGCCGGGGTGGTGGCCATGCGCGGCAATGTCAGTCGGCTGCTCAAGCCCTTTGGTGTCCAGTCCAAGGACAAGGAGGAACATCCCTCCTGACATGGCAGTTCATCTTGTCGCAGCTGATGTGCGCGATCAATCTGCAGCTTTACGCTGCGACCAAGCTCAAGAGCGCCATACAACAGCAGCAGGGCTAGCACTGTTAGCAGTAGCAAGGGACGTAAAAGATGCATGGTCGGCTCCTCGGAAAGAGAGTACGGCCATGCTATGGGGTGCCACTGTCAGTCGCTACCGGCTGATTGGACTATCCCTAAAGCGCTATACCAGGCTCACATCCAGTCTCCGACCCAACGCATCCAGGGCCTTGGCAATGGTGTCGATCTTGGTGGCGTGGGCCAGATCCACAATGCGCTGTACTTCCTGCTTGCTGGTGGCCATGCGCCGGGCCAACTCGCTATTACTCACCTGTTGTGCCACCAGCTCATTCAGCAGCAATACCTTGGCCGATACGCTGGGCGGCAGGTCAATCAACACCTCGCCTGGCTGGGCTGGCGAGGGCAGCGGCACGCAGCGGTGGTCCTCAAAATAGAAGTCCATCGCCGTCAGCAAGGCGTCGGCCGCCATGCCTTCGGCCTCCGCCTGCGTGTCACCCTGTGTAATCACCTCCGGGATGTCACGAAACGTCACCACAAAACCGCCTTCCGGGGCAGCTTCGAACTTGGCTGGGTAGCGCATGGGTCACTCCTTTGGGTGCGGTGAAAGCCAGCCCTGTCGGGCCGGCCATGTGCATCACTTCAGTTTGAGTTTCTTCTTCACCCCGTCCACCAGTGGCTGCTTCAGTTCTGCAGCCGGGTGGCGGGGGAGGATGGTCTGTTCACCGTTATGGTAGAGCTTCAGATGTTTACTGCCATTTCTGATTTCCACCCCTTGGGCGAGCAGCCAGCGCACAAACTCGCTCTGCTTCACCGCACCTCCTTTATCCGTTGAACATGACTCAATGGTAAGCATTAATGCTTACCAAGTCCACGGATAAAGTCAGCATTTTTGCTAACCTTTAGGCCAGCTTCGCGCTGGCCTTTGTCATTTCTGGAGGCCTCATGCAACTCACCCCGCACTTCACCCTGCGCGAACTCACCTACAGCGCCACCGCCGCTCGACAAGGGCTGGCCAACCTGCCGACACCGGCCGAGATCGAGCACATCCGCCACACCGCCCAGCGCATGGAGCAAATCCGCAGCCTGTTGGGCGACGTGCCCATCACCGTGCTGTCCTGCTACCGCAGCGAGCAGGTCAACAAGGCCGTCGGCGGCTCGCCCACCAGCGCCCACCGCCACGGCTTGGCTTGCGACTTTGTCGCGCCCCGGTTCGGCAAGCCGCTGGCTATCTGCCAGGCCATCGAAGCCGCCCGCGCTGCAGGCCACATCGCCTTCGACCAGCTCATCTGCGAATTCCCGCACAGCGGCGGCTGGGTACACATCGGCTTCCGCCTGCCACCCGCCCACAGCCGCAGCCAACTGCTCACCGCCATCAAACGCGATGGTCACACCGTCTACCTGCCGGGCCTGCAAGCATGAAGCCGCTACCCCTCACCGCCCTGGGCGTGGCGCTACTGGCCGCCAGCTGGTGGCATGGCTGGCACAGCAAGGGCGACCAGCTCGCCAGCCAAGCCAACACCCAGCAGCTGCAACAAGCCCGGCAGGCTCTGGCCGACTACGTCACCCAAACCCAACGCCTGGCCAGCATCGCTGACCGGGTACAACAGCAAACCACCCGACTGGCCAGCACCAGCGCCCGCCAGCAACAGGACTACCGCCGCCATGCCCAAACCACGCCACTGCCTGCTGATTGCCATCTCGATGCTGGCCGCCTGCAACAGCTTCAAACCGCCATCGCCACCATCAACCACACCATCACCACCGCCCAGCCTCACCCGCCCGCTGCCGGCCATTGACCTGCCCGACAGACCCAGCTGGGACGACCTCGCCCAGCGCTACCTGCAACTGGCAGCGCTGTACGGGCAATGTGTGGTGGAAAGGGCGGGGCTGGTGCAGGCAGCGCGGCGGGAATGAAAATGGCGCTGCTTGTGCAGCGCCTTGGGGCACTATGAAAATAAGGGGGCAGTTAATGCTCAGACTTTGAATGGTTGCTTGGCAGAAGGGGTGGTTGTGTTCTCTTTGATGTTGTTGCCAAAATCTGCTTGCTTTTTCTTGTGGGCCAGGACCTTATCAACAGTTTTGTTGTAGAGGTTGTTGGAGAAGGAAATGCCAAGATCTTTGCACAGTGCCTCTACTGCGTCCTGACCATTCTGTCCTGCATCTTCAGCATCCAGCCAGGCATTGCAAAGAATACTTGCAATCTCATCTTCACTTGCATTGTTCTTCAGTGCATCAATAAGTTGTTGTTTATACGTTTTCATGTCCGTCACCTTTAAGTTAATGATTTATCGAAAATGCTTAATAACAATGCATATGATTTATAATCATAATATGCCATGCATATTAAAAGTGCACGTGAAAAATTCATATCAGTGATGAGTCACTCCAAAACATGTAACCGGGCGGGTCTCCCAGTAATTGGAGGCAAGCCCATCACCCCGCCGTCACCACCCCTGCCAGTTGCGCGCCGTGGCGTTGCATCAGGCTGAGGATGTCCGGCATCGCCAGCCCGAAGGCGGTGGCCGACGGAAAGCACAGCGTTGCATGACATTGCGCGGTGCTGGGCGTGGGCAGGCTGGCGGGCGTATCCGGCTCCGGCTCCGGCTGGCGAGGCTGCTCGGCCAAAGCAGGCAGAGCAGGCAGGGCGGGGCTGTCGCTGTCGGTCAGCAGCTCCGCCCCACCCGCCAGAAAGCGTTGCAGCCGCTGCCGTGCGGGTTCCGCTGTCGATGGTGGCAGCATCTGCAAATGCGCCTCCACCCCGGTCAGGCTCCAGATCGTCAGCCGCCGCCCGCCGCGCCGGGTGAACACCCCGTTATTGATATTGTCCAGGGTGAAGTTGCGCAGCGGCTCGCCACTCAGGTTGAAGTAATGCACCCCCACCTTGAACCGCCCCGGCCGCAGGATACGGTTACTGCGCACCGTGTGGCGGCTCACCTGTAACAAGGCCTGCAATTGCTGATTGGTCAGCACCGGCACACCATTGAAGCGTGGGCAGCCCGGCGGGATGGCATCGCCAGCAGGCAAGGCCGCCTGACTGGCCAGCTGCAACATGCGCTGCTCGCAAGCGATAAAGTACAGCCGCGCCTGCTTGCCCTTGTCGTTGCGCTCCACCATCGCCAGTTCCTTGGCCATGGCCAGCGAAATCATGAAATCCTTGCTGGGCCTGCCGCCGAGGGGGTTATTGCCTGTTTCGACAAAAACCTCAAAGTCACGTTTTTCGACGAAACCATACTTCTCAATCCTTTCCTTGATCCAATGGGCGAACATCTTTCCCACGCCAAGAAATACATGCAGCTCCCGCGCATTCACTGCTGGAACCGTCGCCTCACCGATCTGGAAATCCACTACCGGAATCAGGGCCTGCATGGTCACACCCCCTTCATCGGAATTGCGTCGGCTGGCGCGCTGGGCCAACTGCACCCCACATCCTCCGCCTGTAAGTTGATGCTGTTCTGGATGTCGTCGGCGCGGCCCTGAATGGCGCGCAGCACCGTCGCCAGAATGTCCTGGCGCAAGGGGTCGTTGGCATGGCCGATATACACCTCGGCGCAACGGGCAATGGCGGCAATCTGGCCGAAGCCTTCCTGCGACAGGCAATCGATCAGCTCGACGGCGTGGCGCAGGTCACGAATGGCGGGGTGGTCGGGGGAGATGGGAGAGATTACGGGTTGAGCAGCCATGATGGCCTCCTGGTTGATTCGTTCAGTATTGCCCCCTGTTCAGAGGGGCGGACGGGTACTTGAACACCGCAACCAGACGGCCCACAGATTTTCCCGGTTTCCCGA
Source organism: Aquitalea sp. ASV11 (assembly GCF_016429185.1). NCBI lineage: Bacteria > Pseudomonadati > Pseudomonadota > Betaproteobacteria > Neisseriales > Chromobacteriaceae > Aquitalea > Aquitalea sp. ASV11. The sequence goes on along the minus strand of NZ_JAELUD010000064.1, from coordinate 10,698 downwards.
GTGTTGTATGGCTGTACGCTACCCGACCATGAGCTTTGTATTGTTACCAAAAACGGACCAATACGGAACTGATGGACGTAAAAAAGCCGCTTTACTGTCGGGGCGGTAGCCGCTGGCTGGGGTGTGTTCAGCACCTGCGGCAAACTCTAGCGACGACGATGCAAGATGAATACTGACCGAAGGGGTGGGGCTGCAATTGAAAAGAAAATGGCACTGCGAATGCAGTGCCATGGCGATGATCGGAAACGAACCTAGTGGACTTTGGATTTAAGGGAGGCCGAAGTCAGAAGGGCACAAGTACAAATCATGAAAGTGACTAATGCTTGGCTTTTATTGGCATCCAGGCTGAAACGACCGTTAGGCTTGAGTGCGAAATGAATCAGTACTTTAGCTAGCATGGTTTGAAACTACTTGGTATTGCACTTTGGTATTTAGTCTAGACGCCAACTCTGTCAAGTTTTTGATAGATCAGTTCACATATTTTTTGAAGAACGGTCATCGTCGGGTCGAGTAGAGTTCTCTGCTCCTCGGAGAAGTTCTTTTGCCCATGCATCATGTTACAGCGGACACTATAGATGAAATCCAGAATGGCTCTGGCTCTTTCTGCATAACCGGCTGCATTCATGAGATCTAGAAGATTATCATCTTCACCATGTTGCCGCTCTCCACTGACAGGGTGGAGTTTCACGAAAAATTGATGAACTTGAAGAATGCGCTTTAGTTCGTTAATTGCCTCGCAGCAGTCTTGATCTTGTTCAAGAGACTCAATCAAGCTTCTCGCGCCAAGAAATAGTGCCACATATTCTTTTGCTGCCGTAGCATCAGGAAAAGATGTTCTGTTATCTAGACGGATGCCGCTGCCTGGACTATTGCATAAGCGTTTAGTTGCTTCGCAATACAGTCTGTTGTAGATGACGAACTGAGTTAAAAATCGATCAAAGCAGGCACGAGCGGTTGGTTCCGTATAGCTCGCAACCTTTGCCGTCCAATTTTCGTAAAACTCGATGAATTCTGGTGGTAGTGGCATAAACATTAAATTTTAATTTTAGGTTAATCGGCTAGAGCAGTTCTTCGCGTAGGTCCAGTCGTGTGTCGTGTTAAGTTTCAATTTACCAGCGTGGATTTTGCCAGCCAGTGGTAAGTTCGTTAAATTTTTGGTCTCTAATTTGCTGCCCACTTGCGTAGAAGAAATTTTGATCACCAGATGCGGACTTCATCGTAATAACGGATTGCTCCACCGTAGCCCTTTTTGTAAAAATTTGGTTGTAGAAAGCTAAATAAGCGACAGTTAGGTCAGACTGTAGTACTGGACCAGTATTACCAATTAAATAGCTAAAGACACTGTCGTATGCGTGAGCCATGCTGGATGCAGCAATCCCGTTGCATGATGCCATGCAGACGAACGGATCGTAGCCTTTAATTTGATTGTGGGATATCAAAAGTTGCCTTAATTCCTGCCAATAAATAAATGAGCCATCTGTAAGGCCAATTCCCTCATTGGCCCCATGCATACAGAGATGAATAAGAGGAACTGCGTCTGTCGCCAGCGCAAACGGTTGCATTTGATTCACACAATTTTGTAGTTTTTGCCCCATTGCAGCACTAAGAGCTTCTCGGTTGACAGCGAGTGTGTAGAAATGTGGAACGCCAATCGATTTTAATGCATCACGTAGTGCCATGCCGATGGTGTAACCTTCGAATAGGTCTTGGGGAGATGGCGAATCAATGATAAAAACGAATGGACTTGGCTGGCGCGCAGGTGAAGTAAATGTCGGAGTGTTAAGCATTTTGGTATAAGTGTCTAATGTATGAGATTAAGAATGGCCCGTTATGGTGGTTGCCTGAGACGAATTGTTATAAATTACGCTTGTCTAAGGTGGTTCCTACGGCGTAAAAATTGTCACTCTTTCAGGCATATACCATTTTTGGGCATCAGTGGAAGAAATTCCGCGAGCGCAACTTGATGGCGGTCTCTTTTGATGGAAGGGTTTGGTCCCACATGCTCTATAGTTACTTAAAAATGCCCTTTAACATTTTTTCAATCTCTTGGTTTGCGTAGTCAGCGATTGATGCATTCCCTTCCTCAATTGCGACTGCAACCACAGAGTCATAGTCATTATTCTCGCCGCACTCTTGGCACTTGAGCATGTCTCCGGATTGAACTTCTTTCTTCGAGTCGCCCTTAAGATCGCAACCACAGAACAGGCATTTCAGAGAGATGTGAAGATTTTTATCTTCCATTATTTGATTCCCCAGAATTTTGAAGCAAGCGTTGTAAGTGCAATAAGAAAGCCAAGAAAAACAAATAACCCTTTATGATCGTCAATGTAATCAGAAATCTTCTTTGCTAAATTTCTTGATGCTCTTATTTCTTCTGCTTTAGCTCGCGAACGTGCGGCGCCGACTCCTTTTGATGTAATGCCAAGACATTTATATTTCTCACCAAGCGCACGATGAACCACCCACTCATTCGCTATGCATTTATCTGCCGCCTTCTGCAAATCTGTAATGGAATATTTTGTACCATGTTTCGAGTTGATCTCGTCAGCCAAATTTTGATCGACTTCAAAGGTGACTTCCTTTGCAGTGGCTCCATTGGCCTCCATGAAATCGATAATATTGGAAAGAATCTTGAATTCTGGCACGGAGTTCTCCTGGGGCTACATAATGAATATGTGGCGCCGCGGGTCTGCATTAGCATGATTAATAAAGCGTCGAATATTAACTCGGACACCTACGTCATGACTCTATATTTCCATTGCAGGTTTCGTATAACTACTACTCTCGTGAGAAATGTATGATTTCACAAACGTGCTTAACAACAAAGTGTAGTAGTAGTCTTCGAGACGCAAAGAAAGCAACCACTTCACATGTTTTTCCTTGCCGCTGGTCACCATTCTGGCGTCATCATGTAATTACATATTATGCCAATTGACTTTGCTGTGCACGCAGAAATCCCTTCCGCCAACGTGGAATGCCCATGAGAACAGCGACCGGGCGGGTGCGTCCAACACCCACCCGGACAGCTGACCCGCAGATCATCCCTGCAAGCCAGCCCAAGGCTGCTACCTTCAGCTGAAAGTGTGGCCAGTCTAGCGGCTTCCTTTACCAGGAACACCTTGCAGATGTCTTATCCCGAGATCCGTTGCGGCCAATGTGGCCGTAAACTGGCCGAAGGGTGGTACTCCACCCTTGTCATCAAGTGCCCGCGCTGCCGGGCCATCAACCACCTGAAGGCCGCGAGCCTCCCATCCGAGCGTCAGCGAACGCCCACGGAGGATCGTGCATGACCCCAAGCCCCATCATTCCCTGGCTGGGCGGCAAGCGCCGTCTGGCAGACAGGCTGTTGCCGCTGTTCCCGCCGCATGAGTGTTATGTTGAGTTGTTTTGCGGTGGCGCTGCGCTGTATTTCTTGCGCCAGGTACCAGCCAAAACCGAGGTGCTGAACGATGTGAATGGCGAGCTGGTGAATCTGTACCGCGTGGTGCAGCACCATCTGGAGGAGTTTGTCCGCCAGTTCAAATGGGCCATCAGCAGCCGCGAGGTGTTCAAGTGGCAGCAGCTCACCCGGCCGGAAACCCTCACCGACATCCAGCGCGCCGCGCGCTTTTACTACCTGCAGCAGCATGCCTTCGGTGGCAAGGTGCAGGGCCAGACCTATGGCACCGCGACCACCGCGCCGATGATCAACCTGTGCCGCATCGAGGAGAACCTCAGCGCCGCCCACCTGCGCCTGGCCGGCACCAATATCGAGAACCTACCCTGGGACGAATGCCTGCAACGCTACGACCGCAGCCACAGTTTCTTCTATGCCGATCCGCCGTACTGGCAAACCGAAGGCTACGGCGTCCCCTTCGGCCTGGAGCAATACCAACGCCTGGCCAGCCTGATGCAAAGCTGCAAAGGCAAAGTGATGGTGAGCATCAACGACCACCCCGACATCCGCGCTGCCTTTGACGGCTTCTGGATGGAGGGGCTGGATATCAAGTACAGCACCGGTAACAACAAGGGCAAACCGGAAACCAGCCGCGAGCTGGTGATTACCAACTGGCAGCCGGATGAAGGGGGAGGGTTGTTTTAGGGGCGATTCAGGTAAAGTATTGCCAAGGAATGCAACGTCTTTGCCCGCTTACTGGGTCATTGCAAGGTCAGCAAAGAAATGGCCAGCATCAACGCATGCAAGGCCCAGTCTGCAAGAATGCAACTACCCTATTTGGATAGTCCGGCCAAGCTGTCAAGCGAAGTGATTGCCATCATCTTGATGTTTGAACACCCCTTCATTAACCTGGACAAAGTAGACGACAATTTCCTGTTTTAGACCCTTAACCCCGACTCTCAGCTTACGCTGCAGGGGGTGTTTTCACTCAGATAGCAGAGCTTGCCGGGCAGAATGAGCGTAGGTCGCACAGGTTGAATTCACGGGTGTGACCCTTGCGCTCAAGTTGGATGGTTGTGTGGTCCACCGTGCCCTTAATAACCTGGAGGCTTCGCAGCATGATTTCCACTTCATCGCCCCGGGAGAACTTCGATCCACCCTTGGTCTTTTTGACATCCACTTTCAGTATGGCATTCATGGGCACCGTCAGTAGCTCATCCTCCATCTTCACTTTGATGGACTCGGTAGTAATCAGGCCTTCGTATACATGGCCACTGATCCCTTCGATAACATCCCACATCGGCAACTGAAACAGGTCGTTCAGCATCCAGTTGGGGGTAGGGCGGCGCTTAGTGTCCTTGAGCAAAGCAAGCAGTTCACTGAACTTGATAAACCGGCCGTCTGCGGCGATATCCTCATCAAACTCGGCATCGTCGGGGAAAACGACGCGTGGATTGATCTTCAATTTTTCCCAACGCGGGTTGCCGGCGACAAGGTGAGCCCTAGCATTGAAAACAAACCCTCCGATGCCCTTGGCCGGGTTGCGGTGCACCTTTTCGTGGGAAATGTCGTACTGGTCAACCTTGGTCTGTATCACATACCGGTCAGCCAGCTCGCCGGTCGGGACCATCACCTTCTTCTCGGTTTCAAAGAAGAACAGGAAGGATGACTTCTCTACTTTCTCCTCCATGAGTGGCGGGTAAGAGATCCAGCCCTTCCACGCACGGAAGTCCACCATGTAGACGTTCGACTCATGAACAAGAATCAGCTCGCAGGTGTGCTGGTGTCCATTCTCCAGTTGGATGACACGATCGAGGAAGATCACCGCCGAAGATTGGGTCAGCGCATCGAGCAGCTTCTCACGCTGCTCCATATGGAAGATAGTCGCCCGGTTGTGGCCGGTATCCGTATCGTCAGCGAACAGGCGGCGAATACGATCAACCAGACCGGTTTCTTCTGAAGCAGCAACAAGCATTGGAGCGGCAATGCCGCCTACCACCGCACCAATTGGCCCACCCAAGAAAAAGCCAATCTCAGCACCGGCATATGCAACACCGCCATTGATCACAGAGCCTGCGGATGCCTTCTTGAATTCATCGAAAGTAGACTTCCCTCTGGCCAGATCGATGGCATGCTTGGCCACCTCAATGCCTGTGATCGCAATTGCTGCCGGTGCATTACCGCCAAGAACACGCTTAGCAATGCCGTTCGTTGCCCGCTCAGCCAACACTCGTCCAGCCGCGCCAGCTGCGCCAGCTGCTGCACCTTTGATACCACCATCAACGGCACCGTAGGCCGCAGCTTCTGCGAAATCCCCAAGCGCTTCACCGCCAGTGCGCTTTCCGTCCTTGTAGTCCTTCACGGCCCGGTAACCGCCCATCGCCGCTGCAACACCTGCACCTGCAATCGCTCCAGCCTTGGCTCCTACTTTCGCGCCATCCAATGCCCTGGCCCCAATGTCCCCTGTAAGGTCGGAGCCTTTGACCGCACCATTCTTGGCCTTGTCAGCCATGCGGTGGGTCTCCTTGCGCGTCATCGGCTTACTGGAGCCGTCCTGGTTGGACACCCGGTCAGTCGCGTGCTCATGAACCTCGCGGTATTCCTTCTCAACAATGCGCCGGTTCGGGTTGGTCTTGCCCTGTTCCTTGGCGACATTGCGTGCGGCGTGTTGCTTCACCCCTTTGAGCTGATCTTTCGGGACCAGACGCTTCTGGGAGCCATACCCTCGTTGATCCCTTGAAGTCTTCTCTGCTGTCTTACATACCTTCGACTGGTATTCGGTCTTGATGCCGGTCCTGCCGTCAGTCAATACGATATCGGGGCTGCCCTTATCTGTGCTGCCTAACATCACGGCTTTCGAATTCCCGCCCTTGAATGCAGCATCAATATTGAAAGATTCGGCGTGGGCCGCTTCATGAACAAATCCACCGCGTTGAGGGGTTCCCTGGCCTTGGTGTTGGATGCCAACCCGATTAATGTGGGATGCGCCTTCATGGATAACCTTGCCGACATGGGCGTTGTAATTGCCCGAGCCGGCGACAAAGGCTCCATCCATGCCGCTCGACGTGGTGTGCTCTCCCTCGCCGGCCATTCGTTTACGCATCCGGTAGAGGTTGGTATCGCCAGATGGCACGGCGTTGTTCTGCGGGGGGAATACTTCGAATATCTCAAGTGACAGTTTCTTGTCTGCCTGGATTTTGATGACCCGAACAACGACATCAGCACCCTTAACCAGATGCACCTTGTTCAGGGAACGAGAAAAAGTACTTTTGTGAGCCAGTCCGGAGAAATTGCCGAAGCGGACAAACACCCCGTAGTCCTGCACATTTGAGATTCGTCCACGGAAAATTGAACCAACAGCAGGGGTTGTGTCGGGGGTGGGGTGAAATGATCTTTGCTGGCTTGGGTGCATTTTCGTATTGCATATGGCATAGAATACGCGAACTATACCACGCTCATACGGACCAAATCAGTCCTATGGCCGGCTGACTTCCTCGGCAAATCAACACAGAGAAACCAATGCTTGCAGATATCCACGCAGAAAAGCGCTCCTACACTGACATGCTCGTTGAGGCATTCACCACATCAAAAGAGGTGTTCGCCTTTCCTTCACCGCCGGCAATTGACCCGACCTGGAAAATATCCGATCAGGATATCGCTAAACTGGACTACTTCATCAACCATGATTGGGCCCTGAAAATGGGAGCGCAGATGGACCCATACTGGGGTGATCAATGTCAGTTCCTGGCAGGCCATATCGTCAGCTACTTGAACATGATCCATAACATCCCTGCAGAGATCATCATCGGTGAAGTGTCGATCAATGGAACCCTGGAATACGACGCCAACTTTGAGGAACTGAAGCAAGAGTACTTCTCAGAAACGCGTATGCGTGGAAACCAGAATCTGCATGCCTGGGTGAGTATCGGGGGGGATGTAATCATTGACGCAGCTATCGGCCACCGCCTGGCCAAGAACTACAACGTCCCGTTAAAAAAACTACCGAGAGTAATGGTCCGGCGCGCATCGGGCTTTATCAAGTCTGGACTCAATTTCTCGGCTAAGCACCTGCCAATGATCTATGGCTCTGACTTCCTTGAGAAGACCACGCTCAATGGTCCTTCTACTGTGAAATTCCTCTATGAGATGGCACGGTCTAGCTGAACTGACAAAAAGCAAAAATGCCCCTCTGGCCATGAGCAAACGGGGCATTGATAAAATCAACATCAGGCGTTTATGACTGTAGGCAACTCATAAGGATTGCTGGTGTTGATCAGCATCGGTGCCAGCCACTTGAGCGCCGAGCGTGTCTGAAATTCTGTGTAAACCGGTCGTTACGACCTCGCATGCTGACAGGCAGCTCTGGCCGAACAACGGCGGTTCAGCGGGAACATCCAAGATGACGGCTTTGGGTCGTAAGCTGCCGCTGAGGCAGCTCTTGGCAGCTTTCAGTCAGTTATGGCCATTGCCCAGATTGCAGTCAAGGCCTCAAGTTCGGCCGAAACAGTCATTCATGACAATGTGATAGCATAGCTGCTATCGGCTAGGAGCAGACGTTGTTGAAATAAACCGAGCCGCCATTCCCATGACGGCTCCACTAGGAAACCAGTCACAAAGCCAATGTGAGCAATTCGGCAAAAGCCATCATCTATTCACGACAAATCGAACGGCAGATTTGTATTGCAAAAAGACACCAGAAGTTGTCTATGGCAGTCGATGCGACTCAACGTGACCTGCTTGTTATGGATAGTGGCGTTTCTTTGTCATTTCTGTGACCATTCTTCGCATGGACAACATAACATCAATCCTCTCAAATTATGAGTGGCAAGAAAAATCGCGAGCACTCGGGGGAATATATGCCCTGGCTGGCTTCGACTACCAGTTGCGGCTCTATCTGGCGGATTTGGTTGAGTCCCTTGCCGGACAAGGACGTGACCTTGATAAGGCTGGCGGAGTATTTCTGGAGGCGCTCTCAGATCTGGCCAAGACCAAGGATGGTTCTTTGGTGTGCATCCAGGTCAAGCGTACTTTGACGCGTGAAACACTCAAGAACGCCGCTGCCGAAGTTGTGGCAATCGACAGTTTCTTGACAAATCACTATCCAGGCTCGCGTGGTGAGGTGAAATTCGAGCTTGTCGCCTCAACAGGTGATGCTACGTTGCAGTGGTCTGATATTCCGAGCACACACCCGACATATCCGACGATTCAAGCGCTTATCCAGCGAGGGCGACTTCTGTCGCCCCGCATTGAGCCTGACCCGTGGTGGCGTGCGATTGTCGCTGCATGGAAGCAACTGAAAGATCCCTACGGTTTCCTGCGCTTTGCGCTGGAGCGTGCCTTGAGTCGCGCACCAACGGCAGCGGATGCGCAACGCATTCGTGACGATATCTGCGAGCGCTTCGCCCAAGCCCGGCATACTCCTGATCTACCGGGCCAGCTTCTGATCCCTGCTGACTTTCAGCTTGCATCCCATCCCAGCGCCTCGCTGGAGATCGGGCGTGAGATCACGCTGGCGCGACTGCGTGACCAGCAGTACATGCCGCGCCCTCATCGACTGGACGCCCTATACCCCAAGCTAATCGAACGCAAGGATCTCAGCCAACGTGATCTTCGAAGCGAAGCGCGCGTTTTCTGGTTAAGCGGTCGTTCTGGCGTCGGTAAGAGCGTGCTGTTGCTTCAGGCTGTTGAGCGGTTGGTGGACGATGGCTGGCGTGTACTCTGGCTGAAGGGGCAAGCCGAATTGCTGGAGCCGGCACTTAAGGTGATCGCCGATGCGCCGGCCGAATGGCGGCCGGACTTCATTGCCATTGATGATCTTTACGACCGCGATGCCCGTAGCCGGCTCGATCTCGGTCGTTTGGGCGAGTTCATTGACGAGCGAGGACATCAGGCATGGCCGATGATCCTGACTTGCGGACCAGCAGAGTTCGCCGAATCTTTCCGGGAAGCCGCCACCTACCGTGGTTTTGATCTGCATCTCGAAACGATCGAAACCATTGCCGCCGACGAAGCGGAAGAAATCGAAGCCTGGTATCGCCAGCGAACTGGGAAAGGTTCACAACGCGGCCCGGCTTTCTCCCAGGCCTCACAAGAAGACAATGGCCTGTTCGTTTCGCTGGCTGTCGAACTGGCGCACGGCAATCTGGAAGCTTTTGCGCAGCGTTTTGGCAACCGGGTTCGCCTCATCAATGGTCTAGACGAAGTGCTGCGCCTGCCCCTGGCTCTGAACCGACTCTATCTGCGCTCGCCCTATCATTGGCTGACGGATAAAGACCGCGAAAAGCTGGCCACGCTCAACAGCGAAGGGGATTTCAGCCTGCTGGAGGCCGGCGCGGAAGGGCAAATCGTTCGTCTAACCCACCCCCATCTGGCGGATGCCCTGTACCGAGCCTTGCGCAAACCTGCCAATGCCGAAGCGTTCACCAATGATCTGGTGGCAGTGTTCCGGCGCGCGCTGGACGAGCGCGAAACGGGCTTGGTGTCACAGTTGTTGCGAGTGTTTTCTGCATTCGACGAAGAGCTGGCGAGCGAACGACTGCGAATTGTGGACCGCACTCGACTTGCACGAGAGTGCGCCAGGATCTGGGTCAGCGAGCACGCGCGCCTAGCGCTTGATGCCGATGGTTTGGCGGATGCCGCCACCAGTTGGGCTTGCTGGTCCACGACCATGCCCTGCATTGCCGAAGTGCTGGGAAATAATTTGCTGCGCAAGGCGCTGGCTTGCTTGAGTGCGGCTGATAAGGCCTGGTCGGGTTGCTGGAGCCGTCTCGCCGACCGCTACCCAAAGCATGGCGATCTGTTTGTCTGGGCTGCCGAGCATCTCGCTAACCCGAAGAAGATATCTCACCCAAATTGGTCTTTGGATTGGGAATACTGCTTGCAGCATGATCCCTGTCGCCACTCTGCATGGCACGATATGGGGCTAGGTTGGCTGCAAGACCACTTTCGCCGGCCTGACTGGCATTTCGTCTGGAAGAGGCTTCTAGCGGATCAGGACACGCCAGACTGGAAAAACGATCCTGTCCTGATTCTCGGCTTGCGTCGTTTGCATGCAGAAAGCGATGGCCCCGATTGGGCTTTTGTTTTCGAAGATCTTTATGCCTTGGTGGCTCCTCGCAGCCATCAGGCAGGCGAGTTGGCGATCCTGGCCCGTGCCTGGCTGGCCGGGCGCGAAGACCGGGCCGAGTGGAGCCACGTCTGGCGAGCCTTGCTGGCGCAGCGCGAGGCCCTGCCCGAAGGGCTGACGTTCGGCGATCTCTTGCGCCTTGGCGCGCAATGGCTGGCCGGGCGCGAAGACCGGGCCGAGTGGGCGCATGTCTGGC
>NZ_JAELUD010000063.1:0-22264 GCF_016429185.1 Aquitalea sp. ASV11 | reverse complement strand
GAATGTCCGCGCCTGCTGCAAAGCGGGGCGGCCCAGCTGCTGATAGCCGACCCGGACCAGCTACGCAGCCAGCTGGCACGGCTGAAACTGCCAGAGCAGCAGTTTGACGCAGTACTCACCCTGCCACAGGGCGACCCCTTGTACCTGGCCGCCAATCCGGCCAGCGACCCGCAATTGCTGCAGGCCATCAGCGAAGCCATCCGCACGCTCAAACAGCGCTGAGTCCCCCCTCATTGCCTGCCCGTACAGGCAGCTGCCAGCGCATATCTGCGCCTGCGCTTTCTCTACCCGCTTTGCCATCTGACACTGGAAGTCTTTGAATCTGCTTCCACATTTCACCTGGCACGCAAAACTTATATTCCATTCAATTATTCAGCATGCATTTATGCCATTGTTGACTCATATCAAAACCGTTTAGAGCCAAATGAAAATAATAAACAGCTTCTCACAAGTCCCAATGACGTTGACAAGCAGACTGCTGCCGATTTTGCCGTAATCGGCTTCTTTCCTTCTGCGTACCACGTCCGGGCGGCAATTTTCACGCAAGGAACAGTCATGGCTCTGGTGCTTTATGATGATGGTAATCACAAGTGCGTTGCGTTTACCGAGCTGGTACAGGGAGAAGGCATTCAGTCCAATCAGTTTGCCATCATCGACAAAGGCGACGGCATGCTGCTGGACCCGGGTGGCAACCTGACTTACAAGCACCTGATTGCCGAGCTGGCTGACTACTTCCTGCCTTCGCACACCCGTTACATTTTCGCCTCCCACCAGGACCCGGACATCATCGCCTCTGCCAACGGCTGGCTGCTGATCACCGATGCCCAGATCATCATCGCCCAGGAATGGGTGCGCTTCTTGCCGCACTTCTGTATCCGCGGTGCCACCGAAGGCCGGCTGATTCCCATTCCGCCACGTGGCATGGACATCACCCTGGGTGAATCCACCCTCAAGATCATTCCGGCGCATTACCTGCACACCGTCGGTTTTTTCCAGGTGTACGACCCGATCAGCAAAATCCTGTTCTCTGGCGACATCGGTGCCTCGCTGATGGACGGTCACGATGCCGGCAAACCGGTGAGCGACTTCGACGCCCACCTGATCGACCGCCACATGCTGGGCTTCCACAAGCGTTACATGACCAATAACAAGGCCTGCCGCCTGTGGGTGAACATGATTCGCCAGCTGGATGTGGAGTGGATCGTGCCGCAGCACGGCGGCTCGTTCAAGGGCAAGGACATGGTCAAACGCTTCCTGGACTGGTTCGAAACCCTGGAGTGCGGTACCGACCTGATTACCGCCGCCGACTACACGCTGGATTGAGCCACCTTCCCATGGACTCCCTTAGCACCTTGCTTGCCCAATTAAGCGCATCGCCAGAAGCCATGGCCGCCAGCGTCGTCCTGCTGTTGCTGGTTGGCATGCTGCTGGTGGTCATGCTGCGCCGTCAGCCCGACACCACCACTGCGCCGGGCAGCACGCCCCCGCAAACAGCGCAGTTGCTGCCGGAAGCCGTCATCCGCCAGCCACGTCCCCAAGCCGCACCACAGCCCGCCATCCAGCCCGCCATTCAAGCTGATGTGCTGGCCGAAACCGCCGCTGACAGCGAAGCCGACAACGAAGATGACAGCGAGCAAACGCTGTCCTATGCCGTGGACGATCTGGACATCCTGGCCGAGGTCGAGGTGTTCTTGCAGTTCGGTTATCTGGAACAGGCTGCCCTGGCCCTGCGCAGCTATGTGGACGGCAGCTCGGTCAATGCCCCCAGCCAGCTCAAGCGCCTGTCCGAGCTTTATCTCAGCCTGCGCTGGATTGATGACTACAGCGACATGCTCGAACGCCTGCATGAACGCAGCCTGCTGGACCGGCAGCAACTGACCGACGCCGTGTTCCTGGGCTTGCAGGAAGACCCGCAAAACCTGTCGCTGCGGGTAGTGGCCGAAAGCCGGCTGGGCATGGGCATTGACGCAGTCAACCAGCAACTGGGCGATCATCTGCCCCAGCACAGCCATGAAGAACTGCTGCTGCGCGCCGTCGGCCAGACACCGGACCAGCCGGTGGTATCCACCAGCGAAGCCGTGCAGATTGCCGCACAACTGCCACGCGTCACGCTGGTAGAAGGCCGCACTGAACTCTCGGCGCTAAACCCGCGCGAACTGGCCACACTGACCACCCTGCTGCCACCCGCCCGCCAGGCCAGCATCCTGCTGGCCTGCCACGAACCGGCCGCCGCCCTGCCCGCCCTGCAAAGCATGGCCGCAGAAGAAGGCGTATCGCTGTCCCGGCTGATCGACACCCTGCGTGCCTGCTACATGACACGCAAGCTGTCCCTGTTCTGCCGCTATCTGTGGCAATTCCACGTGGCCATTGGCAACGCCGGGCTCAATCTGAAACAACAGTTGCTGCAACTGGGCTACCGGCTGGGCGAGCACCCGCTACTGCTGGCACTGGAAGCCCAGCCAGACCGCATGGCACTGGAGGAAATCGGCCGCCGTATGGGTTATGTCAGCACCCCGGCCCCCGTGTCGCCGCGCGTGCCGCTGCTGCTGGTCCGTCAGCCGCAACAGGCCGGACAGGTGCTGGATGATGTGCTGGCCGAAGCCGATCAGTTTGTCGAATTCGGCCAGATCGACATGGCCATCCAGACACTGGAAACAGCGTTGCTGGCCAACCCGGCAGATGCCACGCTCTACCCGCCGCTGCTCAAGCTGTACGAGCATCTGGGCGATCTGGCGCGCTTTACCTCACTGACCCGGCAAGTGCGCGAGCAGCTGGCCTGCCCGCCCATCGAAATCACCGCCATGCTGGGCCAGTTTGTGCAAACCATGAAACAACGCCTCAACCAGCAACGTCTTGCGGCCTGAGAAAACCAGACCATGATGCCCAGCAACACTGCACAAGCCCGCTCCATCACCGTCATGCCGGTGGGCATGGATACCCGCAAACTGTCGGTATTCCGCATGGCGTTCCGCATGCACCACTCGCATCAACACTACCAGCTGCTGGACGAGGCTCCGGGCCTGAATCCCGACCTGGCCATTGTCGATGTCGACAGCATCACCGGCTGGAATGCCTGGCATGACTTTCGTGCCGAACACCCGCACCTGCCGGCGCTGATTGTCACCACCACGCCGCCCAGCGATGCCCCTGCGGCCGTGCTGCGCAAGCCTATCCGCATTGAAACCCTGTTTCCGCAAATGCGCGAGCTGCTACGCCAGCCGCCGCAAGCCAGCCCGCTGCGCACCATGGCGGAGCAGCCGGAGCGGCCGGCAGCACAGCGCCCAGCGCATAACACTGCCCCGCCATCCAGGACAACAAGCCAGGCGGACATCAGCGGCCACACCCCGGTCAGCGATGCCGCGGCCTATGTGGCCAGCGTGGCCCCCACGCTGGACGCGGTGATCAGCCAGTCACAGGCCGCCCACCGCGCCGAGGCCGCCGCGCGTCAGCAGGAAAGCCATAGCGCGGCTACATCCGACTTGCCGCAGCTGATGGATTTGCCGGATGAACAGCCCGAGGCGGAGACCGCATCCGCAGAGGACAATACCGCGCTGGCGCATGAGCATGATGATGTAGTGCGCAGCATGCTGCCGCCGGCCAGCGCGCATCACACCAGCGCCACGCAGCCCGCAGCCCAGGCCGAGCCGCATATCATCAGTTATGCCCGCTTCGACCCGCATGCCGGCTTGTTCGGCCTGGTGGCACGCCTGTTGCGCCAGCGCAGCAATGCGGTGGTACGCGTGCGTGAGGTGCCGGTGCTGATTGTGCAGGCGGCGCAAGACAAGGCCTGGCTGCTGCAGCCGCTGGACAGCCTGCAAGCGTTGTGCGCCCACACCAGCCAGGAAGTGGACCACCAAGCCTGGAACGACAGCACCGTCCCAACCAGGGCCGAGGAAATCCGCCCGCAAACCCTGGCCTGGCAGCTCGCCATCTGGACCTGTCAGGGGCGGCTGATGCGTGGCATTTCCGCCGATACCCCCATCCGCCTGCGCTACTGGCCCAATCTGACGCGGCTGGCCCCCATTCCGGAAGCCATGCGCATCACCGCCTTTCTGACGCGTACCCCGGTGAACCTCAAGCTGATCACCCGCTTGCTGAAAGTACCGCCGGAGCATCTGTTCAACTATCTGGCAGCCGCCTATGGCATAGGCATCCTGGATCTGCCGAATCGCAACACCACCTTGCAGGTGATGAGCACCGAACCGGTGCGCCCATCGCCACGCAAGGAAGCCGCTGCCGCCGTATCTCCGGCGGATACGGCCCCGGCCAGCATCCAGACCGCGCCAGGCAGTGGCAACCTGCTGTCACGCCTGCTGAAAAAAGTCATTGGCCTGTAACCAGGAAACCCCTTATCCATGCGAGCTTACGATAACAAAATCATCTTTGCCGGCCCGGTAGGCGCTGGCAAAACCACCGCTATTGCTGCCATCAGCGATATTGCGCCGGTCACCACCGATGCCCGTGCATCCGACATGACACTCAACCGCAAGGACACCACCACCGTGGCACTGGACTACGGGGTGCTGATGCTGGACGAGGCCACCAAGGTGCATCTGTATGGCACGCCGGGTCAGGAACGCTTTGACTTCATGTGGGACATCCTCAGCCATGGCGGTATCGGGCTGATCCTGCTGCTGGACAATACCCGCGCCAATCCGGTGAAAGACCTGCAGTTTTTCCTGAACGCCTTCCGCGACATGCTCAAGGTGGCACCGTTGGTGATTGGCGTCACCAAGACCGATGTGCGCGCCACCCCAAGCATCGAAACCTATGCCGCGCTGCTGGAAAAATTCGATATGCGCCCGCCCATTTTCGAAATTGACGCCCGCTCCCGGGAGGACGTCAAAAAGCTGGTGCTGGCCTTGCTGTTCTCCATCGACCCCGGGCTGGAAAGCTGATGATGTCAGACCACCTCTCGCTCAAGGATGCGCTGTATCCGATCACCAGTCCGGCCGGGGCCTACTATGCGGTATCCAGCCCGGACCAGGATGCCGCGCGCGTGCTGCTCACCCATATCCTGCGCCTGGGCCATGCGGTTCCGCTCACCACCGAATTGCTGGCCGAATGGCATGACAACAATCTGGAACGCGGGCTGGAAACCCTGTATCGCCTGCAAAGAATGGATTTTGTCCACGGCACCACCGAGCCGCGCCCC
Source organism: Aquitalea sp. ASV11 (assembly GCF_016429185.1). NCBI lineage: Bacteria > Pseudomonadati > Pseudomonadota > Betaproteobacteria > Neisseriales > Chromobacteriaceae > Aquitalea > Aquitalea sp. ASV11. The sequence goes on along the minus strand of NZ_JAELUD010000063.1, from coordinate 17,109 downwards.
ACGCTGGCGGTGAACCTGGAAAGCCAGCTGCCCACCCTGCTGGCGGCGCTGTCCGATACCGGCCGGGCGCTGCTGGCCGACGACAATGGCCTGTACTACGCCACGGCGGGTTTTCACCACGAGTCGGCCGAGGAAATAGCCGCACTGGCCGGCGACATCATGTCGCTCAACCGCCGTCATGGTTTGCTGCTGAAAAACAATCTCAACATCCACAGCCTGGCCTGGGCCGTCAGCAACCCGGCCGGTCATAGCGAACTGGGCTTTTTCCCCTTGCATGTGGGCCAGCAGTCATTCGTGCTGGTCATCGGCGGTACGCCGCAATTGCAAGACGAACACTTCGTGACGCTGATCGAGTTGCTCAGCCGTCGTTACGCCTGAACAAGCACCCGCCCCGACACGGGCCACCGAATACCCCCTGGAGAAAACCATGCGTGAACAAATGCTCAAATCCATCCTGAGTGACCTCAACGGTGCCTCAGCCGATATCGAAGCCTCGGCCATCATCTCGTCCGACGGCCTGACCATGGCCGCCCTGTTGCCACAGGATGTGGATGAAGACCGGGTGGGCGCCATGGCAGCGGCCATGCTGTCCCTGGGTGAGCGCACCGCCAAGGAACTGGCACGCGGCGAACTGGAACAAGTGATGGTAAAGGGTGACAACGGCTACATCCTGATGAGTTACGCCGGCAAGGATGCCGTACTCACCGTGATTGCCCGGCGTGAAGCCAAGCTGGGCCTGATTTTCCTCGATGCCAAACGCGCCGCGCGCAATATCGCCGAAATCCTCTGATCCCCCAGACAGCCGGTGGCAGGTGGCCTTCACGCCCGCCTGCCCCGGCATTGCCTGTCCGGCCGGTGCTGCCTCTGCACCATTCTCAACCATAGCCTGCACCACTGCTTGCACCCGTGTGTCATTAAGGTGCAGCACTGCCATCTTTTTGTATTTTTTACAGCAGCATTAATCAATCAATTTTCAATTCCACGCTGAAAAACTGCGGCCAGCGCCATATCCTCCCACCTGCCCGCCCAGCGGTTTAACCACACCACGCCCTGTCCTTACCTGAGTCACGGTCAAAATGACGGTTGCCCGGCATTTCTGGGCACGCTTATTGCCTTACTCCCTTTACAAGCCAACAAGGGGGAATGCGCGATGCACCGGATTACACCGCTAGACCACACCCACTACGACGAAATGCTGATGCCCGGGCAAGACACCCGCCCGTCCTACCAGCGTTTTGCCAACTGGCTGAACCAGGCGCCTCTGGCCTGGCTGCGCGACAAGCAAAGCGAGGCCGACACCCTGTTTCGCCGCGTGGGCATCACCTTTGCCGTATACGGCGACGAAAGCGGCTCGGAACGGCTGATTCCGTTTGACACCATTCCACGCATCATCTCTGCCAGCGAATGGAAAACCCTGGAAGCAGGCTGCATCCAGCGGGTAACGGCGCTCAACCGCTTCTTGCACGACATCTATCACGACCAGGACATCCTCAAGGCCGGCATCATCCCGCACGAGCAAATCCTTACCAATGCGGGCTACCAGCTGGCCATGCAGGGCATAGACCTGCCACGCCAGGTATACGCCCACATTGCCGGGGTGGACATCATCCGCCACAACGACGGTGGTTTTTATGTGCTGGAGGACAATCTGCGCACACCATCCGGCGTGAGCTACATGCTGGAAAACCGCAAGATGATGATGCGGCTGTTCCCCGAGCTGTTTGCCAACCACGACATCACCCCGGTGGAGCACTACCCCAACATGTTGCTGGACACCTTGCGTTCGGTATCGCCGGCCGAGGTGGATAACCCCACGGTGGTAGTGCTCACCCCCGGCCAGTACAACAGCGCCTATTTCGAACACGCCTTCCTGGCCAGCCAGATGGGGGTGGAGCTGGTGGAGGGGCAGGACCTGTTCGTCAAGAACGGTTATGTCTACATGCGCACCACCTCCGGCCCGCAGCGGGTGGACGTGATTTACCGCCGGCTGGACGATGCCTATCTGGACCCGCTGGCTTTCAACGCAGGCTCCATGCTGGGCGTGCCGGGCCTGATGTCGGTGTACCGCGAAGGACGCGTCAGCGTATGCAATGCGGTGGGCACCGGCGTGGCGGACGACAAGTCCATCTACCCTTATGTACCGGACATGATCCGCTTCTATCTGGGCGAGGAACCCATTTTGCACAATGTGCCCACCTGGCAATTGCGCAAGCCGGACGACCTGGCCTACGTGCTGGATCACCTGTCCGAGCTGGTGGTAAAGGAAGTCCATGGCGCCGGTGGCTATGGCATGCTGGTGGGCCCGGCCTCCACCCAGGCGGAAATCGAATCCTACCGCCTGCGCATTCTGGAAGACCCGGCCAACTTCATTGCCCAGCCTACGCTGTCCTTGTCCACCTGCCCTACTTTTGTCGAATCCGGCATTGCGCCGCGCCATATCGACCTGCGCCCCTTTGTGTTGTCGGGCAAGAAAGTGCAGCTGGTGGCCGGCGGCCTCACCCGCGTGGCACTGCGCGAGGGCTCGCTGGTGGTCAACTCGTCGCAAGGCGGCGGTACCAAAGATACCTGGATCCTGAAGGAGGACATCACATGCTGAGCCGAATGGCAGGGTGCCTGTACTGGATGGCACGCAATATGGAACGCGCCGAAAACACCGCGCGCTTGCTGGATGTCAGCTTGCAGATGTCGCTGTTGCATGCGTCCTCGCAAGACGACTTGCTGGTACCGCTGGATGTCACCGGCAGCACGGCGGATTTTCTGCAGCGTCACCACACCCCAACCCCGCAAGCCGTGCTGCACTACCTGGCACTGGATGGCGAGAACCCGGGCAGCATTTACAACTGCATGCGTAATGCGCGGGAAAACGCCCATGTGGTGCGGGTGAAAATCACCACCGAGATGTGGGAGCAGGTGAACGGCACCTGGCTGGAAATGCGCGAATGGCAAAGCCGTGGGCTGGATACCCGTAGCGCTTCCAGCTTTCTGGAATGGGTGCGCGAACGCTCGCACCTGTTCCGTGGCGCGGGTTACGGCACCATGTTGCGCAACGACACCTTCCACTTCTCCCGCCTGGGCACCTTCATCGAACGCGCCGACAATACCGCGCGCATCCTGAATGTGAAGACCAAGCAGATCAGTGACAACGAGCCGGAAGCGGAAAACATCCTCGACTACTACCAGTGGGCGGCACTGCTGCGCTCGGTGTCCGGCTTCGAGGCCTATCGCGACATCTACCGCGACAGCATCACCCCGGAGCGGGTGGCCGAACTCTTGATCCTGCGCCACGACATGCCGCGCAGCCTGCGCGCCTGCTTTGGCGAAATCAACAAGGTGCTGGCACGTATCGAAGGCCATGCCGGCCGCAGTGCGCGGCGGCGCGCCAGTGAAATCCAGGCGCGGCTGACCTATAGCAGCATCGAGGACATCTTTGCCGACGGGCTGGAACAGACACTGGACAGCCTGATTGACGACATCATCCTGCTGGGCAACACCATTCACCACAGTTATCTGGAAGCTGCCTGAGCGCAGACCGGTCCGCATCAAACAGAAAGGGATAGCCATGAGACTCGCCATCAGCCATGAAACGCTGTATCGCTACGACAGCCCGGTCCGTCACAGCACCCAATACCTGCGCCTGACGCCGCAAGGCGGCAACGGCCTGCAGATTCTGGACTGGCAGCTGGAGCTGCCGGTGGCCGCCCATCGCAGCACCGACAGCTACGGCAATATCCTGCACGTCCTCACCCTGGACTACCCGCACCAGGAAATCCGCATCAAGGTGAGCGGTACGGTGGAAACCAATGACACCAAGCCCATGAACGACGACCTGCCACCGCTGTTCTTCCTGCGCCAGACCGAGCTGACCACGCCGGACGAAGCCCTGTGCCGCTTTGCCGCCGCTTACCGCCAGCCAACGCCCAGCCTCGCCCAGCTGCAATCGCTGGTGGAAGGCATTCGCGAACACATGCCCTTCTTGCCCGGTGAAACCCAAAGCCACACCCCGGCGGCGGCGGCCTTCGCCAAAGGTGCCGGCGTGTGCCAGGACCATACCCATGTCTTTCTCTCCTGCGCCCGCCAGCTGGGTATTCCGGCGCGCTATGTCAGCGGCTATGTCTACTCGCCCGCGCATGCGGCAGACCATGTCTCCAGCCATGCCTGGGCCGAAGCCTGGGTGGACGGGGCCTGGCACAGCTTTGATGTGGCCAATGCCGTAGCCGCCAACGAACACCACCTGAAGCTGGCCATCGGCATGGATTATCTGGACGCCTGCCCGGTACGCGGCGTGCGCTTTGGCGGTGGCACCGAAAGCATGACCGCGCAAGCGCGCGTCTGGCTGGACGGCCAGTGACACAGCAGCTAGATTGATTCAACTCCACCACACAAGTAGCTGCATCATGACTTACTGCGTCGCCATGAATCTTGCGTCCGGCATGCTGTTTGCCTCGGACTCCCGCACCAATGCCGGGGTGGACCACGTGTCCACCTTTCGCAAGATGCAATTTTTCCAGCAACCGGACGAGCGCCTGCTGGTGCTGCTGTCCGCCGGCAACCTGGCCACCACCCAAAGCGTGGTCAGCCTGTTGCGCCAGCGCGCCAGTGCCAGCAGCAGCGAGCGCAACATCCTGAATGTTCCCTCCATGTACGATGCCGCCTGCCTGGTGGGCGACACCCTGCGTGAAATTGTCGAGCGCGATGGCCCCACCCTCAGCCAGTCCAAAATAGAAGTCGGCTGTTCCTTCCTGCTGGGCGGGCAAATCCGCGGGGAAGCACCGCGCCTGTTCAACATCTACCCGCAGGGTAATTTCATCGAGGCCACGCAGGACACGCCCTACTTCCAGATTGGCGAAGCCAAGTACGGCAAACCCATCATCGACCGGGTAGTGAACTACCACACCCCGGTGGAAGACGCCGCCAAGTGCGCACTGATCAGCTTTGACTCGACAATGAAGAGCAATCTGTCGGTCGGCCTGCCCATCGATATGCTGGTATACGACAAGGACGACTTCGGCCCCGGCATCCACCAGCGCATTACCGAGCACGACCCCTACTTCCAGCAACTGCACACCGGCTGGGGCCGGGCACTGCGCGATGCCTTTGCCGCCCTGCCACCAATGCGCTGGAAGGAATAGGCCAGGACAGGGAAGTGGGCAGGCCGGCTTGCAATCAGCGATAATGGCGCATTAATAGCGAAAGACCCGCCAATGAAACACGCTCCGCTGACCGAGGCCGACTACCAGCGCCTGTCCACCACCCTGCAACGCTTTGCACGCCTGCAGTGCATGAACCTGGAAAAGCTGGACGGTTTCTTCACTGCCTTGCTGTGCGGCCCGGAAGCCATCAAGCCCACCGAATGCCTGCCGCTGATTCTGGGTGACGCCTTTGATGACGAGCAGGCATTCCGCAGCGAAAAGGATCTGGAAAAATTTGTCGCCCTGCTGATGGGCCACTGGCTGGACATCGCCCACACCCTGCAACAGGGTGCGGAATTCCAGCCCTGGCTGGATGCGGACGAACAGGGCGTGGTGCATGGCAATGACTGGGCCGAAGGTTTTGTCGAAGGCATGCAGCTGCAGCAGGACGACTGGAACCTGCTGTTTGACGATGCCGAACATGCTGGTGCGCTGGAAGCCATCATGGCGCTGGCCTTCGAACGCCACCCGGACCCGGAAATGCGTCCTTACATCGACAACAGCGACAGCAGCCAGCGCGAACAATGGCTGGCCGCCATCTCCCCTGCCGTGCAGGAAATCCACCAGTTTTTTGCCGCCATCCGCGCCCAGATGGAAGCCGATCTGGAACAGGATGCCCTCGACCCGGAACACTGAGCGCTCAGTGCCGCGGCAAGCGTAAATATTTGCTAGACTCAGCAAATCTCCACCCTTGACGGCCCTGCGTGCATGCAGGCTGGCCACCGCCAGCTGCTGCCAGATTCCAGACATGCTGACTTACTGGCGTTCACTGCCCACCTCCCTGAGCATGCTGCTGTGCTGGCTTGCCGGGACAGGCATGGCTGTTGCCAGCCCGTCGACTGCCTGGTGCATGGCCGGCAAGGCTGCACCCTCCTTGCTGCACCGGGCGGAGGCGGCGCTCACTCAACCCCCTACCCCCTTGGCGCAGATTCATACCGAAGGCACCCTGCCGCATCAGGGCATTTTCGATCAGAGCGTCAAGGCCAAACAGGACTGGTTCCGCATGCGCGACCTGGCGCTGGCCTGGCAAGGCAGCGGCGAGCAACGCTATCTGGATGCCGTGGCACACCAGCTGGATGCCTGGACCCGGGTTTATCAGCCCTCCTTCAACCCCATCGACGAAACCGACCTCGAAGCACTGATTGACGCCTATGCCATCACGGCCAATCAGCTACCCGTCGCCACAGCCATGCAGACACGACAGCTGTTGCGGCAGCTGGCCGAGGGCTATGTGACGCGGATCCGCACCGCCAGACAGCCACTGGGGGCTACCTTCAGGAACAACTGGAACAGCCACCGCATCAAGCTGATCGCCCTGTCGGCCCTGGCCCTGCAGGATGCCGGCTTGCAAAAAGCCGCCACCGAACTGTTCCACCAGCATCTGGAGCGCAATATCAATGCCCAGGGTGAAACGCTGGATTACCGCGAGCGCGATGCCCTGCACTATGTCACCTACGATCTGGAACCGCTGGTGCGCGCCGCCATTGCCGCACGGCAGTGGCAGCAGGACTGGCTGCACGACAAGGCAGCCTCCGGTGGCAGCCTGCAATTGGCGCTGGACTGGCTGCGCCCTTATGCCGAAGGCCGGCTACAACATCAGGAGTTCGTTCACTCCCAGGTCCGTTTCGACTTCATCCGGCGCGAAGCCGGGCTGCCCGGCTTTGCCGGCAACTGGCAGGCAGCCACCAGTCGCAAACTGTATGCACTGGCCTCACGACTCTCGCCCGACTACGACAACCCACTGCTGACCGGCCCTCACCTGCCGGACTGGATCACGCAATGCTGGGGCAGTGCGCTCAATGACACGTCATCAAACTGACATTTTCATCTGGTAAAACTGGCCATCATTTTTACCCCACCATCGCTAAACCATGAATCCTGTTGAAGCACTGCTGTTTGCAGTCATCCAGGGGGTCAGTGAACTGTTTCCGATCAGCAGCCTGGGACACGGCATCCTGATTCCGGACTGGCTGCACTGGTCTCTCAATCGCAGTCATCCTGACTTCCTGCCCTTCATGGTGATGCTGCACCTGGGCACCGCCCTTGCCCTGCTGCTGTATTTCCACCGTGACTGGCGTGCACTCATCACCGGCTTCATCCGGGCGCGTGGCGGCAACAGCAATGCTGAAGCCAGGCTGATGTGGCGACTGGTCGCCGGCACCATTCCGGCCGGCCTGCTGGGACTGCTGCTGGAAAAGCAATTGCGCGTGCTGTTCAGCAGTGCCACGGCGGTGCTGGTTTTTCTCAGCATCAACGGCCTGCTCCTGCTGTGGGGTGACCGCAAACAGCAGGCAGCCAACGCCAGGACGCTGGATGAACTGAGCCTGATGGGTGCCATCAAGATTGGCAGCGGACAGGCACTGGCGCTGTTGCCCGGCATTTCCCGCTCCGGCGTCACCTTGCTCAGCGGCCTGGCCCATGGCTTGAACCACGCCGCAGCTGCGCGCTTTTCCTTCCTGCTGGCCACCCCCATCATCCTGGCCGCCGGGGTGCTGGAAGTCCCCAAGCTGGCGCACAGCGGCCATGCCCAGCCCTGGGGCTTGTTACTGAGCTGCGGGCTGCTGGCCGGGGCCTGTGCCTATGCCAGCACCTGGTTTCTCATGCGCTATTTCAAGAAAAGCGAAATCGAATCGCTGCGGCCATTTGGCTGGTATTGCCTGCTGCTGGGCCTGGGTGGACTGGCACTGCACTGGCTTTGAGTCGTGTGGAAGATTGTTGAATGCATGGCAGTTCATGCTGTCAAACCGGCTTGGACAGGCATTAAGACGCATTGACTGTTTGTCCCGGCCAAGGGCTTCCATTAGAATAGTCGACAGAACTGGGCCGCCATTTGCGGCCCGTATCTGTTATATCGAGACGCATGAGAAATCAGGACGACAAAAAGCCCGATCAACGCCTGCCGGCTGATCTGGCAAGACGTGCCACCGCCATCATCGAATTGCCCGACGGCGTTCTGGTTACCGCTGCGCGTGGCAGCCGCTACAACCTGCCGGGGGGCAAGGCCAACCGGGGAGAGTTACGCTCCCAGGCACTGATCCGTGAAATCCGCGAGGAGACCGGGCTGCGCATCAACTCCATGCTTTACCTGTTCGACCACATCACACCGCACAATGCCCACAAGGTTTACCTGTGCATTGCGCAGGGCCAGGCACGCCCGCAAGGTGAAATCGAACGGATTGCGCTGGTTTCTTCGCCGGATACCGAACTGGACCTGTTCGTGGAAAGCCGCGCCATCCTGCGCCGCTATGCCAGGCTGCGTAATGAAGAAACCGCCAAGGGCCAGGCCTTGCGCGCCATTCTGGGCCTGGCGCGCTATATCGCCAAGGTAGACTGAACCACCATGCCCGGCATGGACAGCACCCACTGGCTACAGCTGGACGAATTCGGTTTTCATCACACGCTGGCAAGCCTGCCCGGCAATACGCTGGTGCTGTTTGGCCAGCCTGGCTGCTCTGCATGCCGCGCCTGGCACCAGCTGCTGGACAGCTGGCAAGCTGACTGCCTGCAACAACTAGCCTATGTCGATGTGCAAGAGAGCATGGCTTTGGCACACGCCTTCGACATTTTTCACCTGCCTACCCTGCTGCTGTTTGTCGACGGCCAGTATCACGGCCAGCTGCACAGCCCCATGCAACGCCAGGCCATCAACACTGCGCTGGAACAACTGCTGGCCGCACCGGCGAGCGAAGAACCCTGAAATAAAGCAACAAGGGCTGCCCGTGGGCAGCCCTTGTTGTTGGCACCCCCTCTCGCTTTCCTTTCAGAAAGCGAGGCACCCTTACAAGGTAAGGGCGGGGGGATAGGGAATAGATGGGAAGGCTGCGGAATCAGTCACTTCATCACAAGACCCGGCTTAGCCGGGTCCGCTGAAATCGCAGCAAATTACTTTGTCAGCAGCCTGAGCTGCCCGTGGGCAGCCCTTGTTGTTGGCAAATGGTCAGATGCACCTTACAGGTCGCTACTGCCCTTGCCACCTGCCGGCGCAGTGTCTGCCGGAGTCGACACCTCACCCACCGCACTGAGCATGTCCTGCGGAATGGTGACCCAGCCCATGCTACTGGCAAGCTGCAGGCTGATCGCCAGCGTCAACATGGCCACCGGAGCAAACAGCATCACCCCCAGCAGCACGCGCACCCGGCCAACCCCGGACACCACCGCCATGCTGTTCACCATCAGGGCGATGGTCAGCAGGGACAGCGCCAGATCTGCACCGAGAGCCGCGTCGTCCGGCAACCAGCTGGTCAGCGGCTCGACAAACTGCAGGCTGTTGCACAATACGATCAGGCCGAACAGCGACCCATCCGGCCGCCATTTGGCCAGCCGCAACCACACCGTGATGAACTGGGTGAACAGCAAGGTTTCCAGCCAGGTAAACATCAGCATGAACAGCATGCGGCCGAGCACGTTATTGCCCAGCTCACCGGTGCCGCCGCTGGCCACCAGACCGAGGACCGTCAGCAACAGGGCCGGCATCCAGCGCGGATACTGGTATTGCTCCAGCGGACCAACGCGAAAACGCAGCAGCCCCAGCAAATCATCAATCAGACGGTGCATGATGCCGGCTCAGTCAAAAACAACGGTCTTGTTGCTGTAAGACAGGATGCGGTCATCCACATGCCAGCGCACGGCGCGCGACAGCACCACTTTTTCCAGGTCGCGGCCTTTCTGGATCAGGTCTTCCACATCGTCGCGGTGCGAAATGCGGGTGACTTCCTGCTCGATGATCGGACCTTCGTCCAGATCTTCCGTCACGTAATGGCTGGTGGCACCAATCAGCTTCACACCACGGGCAAAGGCACGGTGATACGGCTTGGCACCATCGAATGCCGGCAGGAAGCTGTGGTGGATGTTGATCACCCGGTCCGGATAACGTTTGACGAACTCACCGGACAGCACCTGCATGTAACGCGCCAGTACGATGAAATCGGCACCGGCCTCTTCCAGCAGGCGGAACTGTTCGGCCTCGGCCTCGGCCTTGTTCTCGCGTGTCACCGGGATCACATGGAAGGGAATGCCGTTGAACTCAACCAGACGGCGGCAATCCTCGTGATTGGAAATCACCAGCGGAATGTCGCAGTTCAGCTCGCCAATGCGCCAGCGGTGCAGCAAATCCACCAGGCAGTGTTCGTACTTGGATACGAAAATGGCCATGCGCGGCTTGCGGCTGGACAGGGAAACCTTCCAGGTCATGTTGTGCTCGGCGGCAATCGGCTGGAACGCAGCGGCAAACGCATCCATCGGCAGGGTAAAGCCGTCCAGTTCCCACTGGATACGCATCAGGAACAGGTTCTCGCTGGTATCCTGATGCTGGTCGGCATGCATGATGTTGGCGTTGTAAGTCATCAGGAAATTAGCCAGGGCCGCTACCAGGCCCTTCTTGTCCGGCGCACTGATCAGCAGCGTGGCCGATTGACGGGTATTGCTCATTATTACAGTCTCTTTGTCATTACATGATCAACGGCAGCCTTGCGGCTGTCACTTGCCAATTCCGCGTCGCCGTCACCATCCGGCAAAAGACAAACGCCACACGCCACAGGGATGACTACTCCCTGCAGCCTGTGGCGCTGGTTGCCGGTGACGGGATCAGGCGTTCAGATTGGCCGAATCCAGCGTATTCTGCAACAGCGTTGCCACGGTCATCGGACCGACACCACCCGGCACCGGGGTGATGAAACTGGCGCGCTCGGCAGCGGTGGCAAACTCCACATCGCCAGCAAGCTTGCCGGTATCCAGGCGGTTGATACCCACATCAATCACCACGGCACCGGGCTTGATCCACTCACCCTTGATGAAGCCGGGAATGCCCACCGCAGCCACCACGATGTCCGCCTGGGCCACTTCATGTGCCAGGTCGGCAGTGGCACTGTGGCACACCGTCACCGTGGCACGTGCCAGCAGCATTTCCAGCGCCTGCGGACGACCAACGATATTGGATGCACCCACGATCACGGCCTTCTTACCCTTGGGGTCGATGCCGTATTCTTCCAGCAGGGTCATCACACCACGCGGCGTGCACGGACGCAGCAGCGGCATCTTGATGGCCAGACGGCCCATATTATAGGGATGGAAACCGTCGACATCCTTCTTCGGATCGATCCGCTCGATCACGGCTTGCGGGTCGATCTGCTTGGGCAGCGGCAGCTGAACCAGGATGCCATCCACGGTGGCATCAGCATTCAGGGTATCAATGATGTCCAGCAATTCCTGCTGGCTGGTTTCAGCCGGCAGATCGTAGGCAACCGAACGGATGCCTGCCTTCTCGCAAGAACGCTTCTTGCTGCCTACATAGACACTGGATGCCGGATCGTTGCCAACCAGGATCACTGCCAGTGCGGGGGCACGCTTGCCTGCCGCCACACGCTGTTTCACGCCTTCGCCTACCTTGGCGATGAGTTGTTCTGCTACTGCCTTACCATCAATGAGTTGCGCCGCCATGCCTGATTCCGTATGGAACTTGAAAAGAGGCGGCAATTTTCTCATTTTTTGGCTTTTTACGAAACTACAAAAATACATTAGGAATAATTTCACGTAAAGCAAAATTCACACAATAAGCATCTATTTATCATGAAGTTAGTCGAGGCTCTCCTGCAGGCTGACCGTCCTGCCGCAGCGGGCAGCCAGGTGGCGGACAAAAAAAGATTGCAAGACGGTGTTGACAGCAAAAGGGGCTATCCGTATAGTTGCGGTCTCTGTCGTCGGGGCGTAGCGCAGCCTGGTAGCGCACCTGATTTGGGATCAGGGGGTCGCGAGTTCGAATCCCGCCGCCCCGACCAGAAAAAGCCCGATAAGTGAGTGCCCGTAGCTCAACTGGATAGAGCACCGGCCTTCTAAGCCGGGGGTTACAGGTTCGATTCCTGTCGGGCGCACCAGTACCCAAGTTTTTGTAGTCACTGGCAGTCGTAGTAAAATGCAGCACCCTGTGGTGGATGTAGCTCAGTTGGTAGAGTCCAGGATTGTGATTCCTGTTGTCGTGGGTTCGAGCCCCATCATCCACCCCACCCTCTTTCAGACGGTCAGCCCATGGCTGGCAAGTCAACCCGCTTCGGCGGTGGATGTAGCTCAGTTGGTAGAGTCCAGGATTGTGATTCCTGTTGTCGTGGGTTCGAGCCCCATCATCCACCCCAGTCTTGCAAGAAAAACCCGGCTTTGGCCGGGTTTTTCTTTTCCAATGGCAAAATCTTTCACATTTGCGACAAAAAGCATCGCGATCCCCTCTTGTCTGACAATGGAAGCACCGTATAATCGAATCCATTTGCATTTATCCGATTGACTGACAGATCCTAAAAAACCATGACTACCCTGCAGCCGATCAAGCGCCAGACGCTGACCAGTGCCGTAACCGAATCGCTTCGCCAGCGCCTCCTCTCGGGTGAGTTTGTTGACGGCCAGCAATTGCGCCAGGAAGCCCTATCCAACGAATACGGCGTCAGCCGGGTGCCAGTACGTGAAGCCCTGCGCCAGCTGGAAGCCGAAGGACTGATCCAGATCATCGACCACAAGGGCGCCGTGGTGTCCAAGCTGTCGCTGGAAGACGTGCTGGAACTGCTGGAAATCCGCGCCATGCTGGAAAGCGCGGTGCTGAAGGCCTCCATTCCCTGTCAGACCCCGGCCGATATCGTGCTGGCAGAACAAACCCTGCACGAATTCGAGCTGGCGCTGCAAAAGAATGACGTCCGCCACTGGGGCGAACTCAACTCGCGCTTCCACCTGGCACTGTATCGCGCCGCCAAGCGCCCCAATACCCTGGCGCTGATTGAACAGCTGCACAACAAGACCGACCGCTACACCCGGATGCAGATCCTGTTCACCCGCACCATGGAACGCGCGCACGAAGAACACACCCGCCTGCTGGAACTGTGCAAGCAAGGTGCCGCCGAAGAAGCTGCGGAATTCATCCGTTTTCACATCCTGTCGGCCGGTCATGCGCTGGAGCACTATCTGCAAGGCCAGCAAGGCCATTAACTCCGCCTGCACTACCGCCACAAAACGACCAGCCTTGTGCTGGTCGTTTTGCTTTCAGCTTGGCTGATACGGCTGATAAGCATCGCGCCAGCGCTCAGCCTCGGCCCGCAGGCAGTCGGCCAGTTGCAAGGTAGCCGGGCCCGCCTGCGAGGGGTCGGCCAGCACCAGATACAAGGCCGCCTTGCGCAAACCGCCATGCGCCAGCTGCAATGGCCGCAATCTGCCAGCCACCACAGCAGGGGCAATGCGATGCCAGGCCAGCCAGCCAAAGGCAAAACCCTGCTCGACAGCTGCGATGGCGGTTTCCGGTTGCGACACCGTCCAGCGCTGCCATGCACCCAGCCAGCCTTCATCGCGCGGCTGGCGCTGGCCGGAATCGCGCAACACCACTTGCACATGCTGCTGCAAGTCTTCCATTTCCAGCGCCCGCCCCAGCCGGTGCAAGGGGTGATCCGGCGCGGCACAGGCTACAAACTCCGCCTCCAGCAACCAGTCACCCAGAAAACCCTGCGGCACCCGCCCCGCCACCGCCAGTTCCACCTGCTGGCCATGCAGCGCATCATCCGCGCCGGACATCACAACCTCGTGCATTTGCAGGCGGGTACTGGGGCAATGAGCGGCAAACTGCCCCAACGCCGGCAACAACGCAGGGGTGGGAAACAGGCTGTCCACCGCCAGCCGCACCTCAGCTTCCCAGCCTTGCAGCAAGGAACGCGCCTTCTCCTCCAACCGCAATGATGCCGCCAGCACGTTCTGTGCATCGCGCAGCAGCACCTCGCCCGCCGCTGTCAGCACCATGCGCCGCCCTTGCGCCTGCAGCAAGGGCACGCCCAGCTGCTCCTGCAATTGCGCCACCATATAACTGACCGATGACTGGCTGCGGTGCATGGCCCTGGCTGCCTGGGCGAAACCGCCTTCACTGACAATGCATTGCAAGACCTGCCACTGCTCCCAGGTGGTTCTGGCTTGTTTCATTTATTTGATTTTCAGATTGATTACTACTGATTTTTGCGCTTTTTTATTCAAATTTCCACTGCAATAATGCAGTCCATGATCAACGGCCAGGCCCAGCAGCGCCGGCCCCGACAAGGAGATGCAAGATGAGCACGCACAATATCAGCCGCGAAGTGGAACGCCTGATCAATGGCATGGAGGTTTCCGACGGTGCCGGTGTCCGCCTGTTGCGGGTGCTGACCCACGACCTGCAACGCAGGCTGGACCCCTTCCTGATGCTGGACGAATTCCGCTCGGACAATCCGGATGACTACATTGCCGGCTTCCCGGACCACCCGCACCGTGGCTTCGAAACCGTCACCTATATGCTGGATGGCCGCATGCGCCACCGCGACAGCACCGGGCAGGAAGGCCTGCTGGGGCCGGGCGGCGTGCAATGGATGACTGCGGGGCGCGGCCTGATTCACTCCGAGCTGCCAGAGCAGGAAGACGGCCTGATGCATGGCTTCCAGCTGTGGGTGAACCTGCCGGCCAAGAACAAGATGATAGACCCGTGGTATCGGGATATTCCTGCGGCGGAAATTCCGGAACAGCAAACCGGGCACGGCAGCCGCCTGCGCCTGATTGCCGGTCAGGTAGGCGAACAGCCAGCAGCCATCCAGCGTCCGGATACCGAGCCGCTGTATCTGGATGTGCATCTGGCCGCCGGACAGGAAGAATTTCTCTCCATTCCGGCAGGGCACAATGCATTCATCTATGTTTATCAGGGCGAGCTGGAGGCTGGCAGTCACGGCCAGGTGGTCAAGCAGCGCCAGATGGCCATTCTGGCCAATGATGCGGCTGCCAGTGGCATCCGCGTGACCAGTGATGCACCAGCCCGTTTCCTGCTGGTAGCCGGCAAACCCCTGAACGAGCCGATTGCCCAGTGGGGACCGTTCGTGATGAACACCCGCGCCGAACTGGAAGCTGCGGCCGACGACTTCCGCAACGGTCGTTTCTGAACCAATACGCAGACAGTGGCTGTCGCCCTCACGGCGGCGGCCCTGTCAGCAGGAGCCCACACCATGCACACATGGAGCGAACGCATCAGCGCCAAGATCAGCGATATCGGCTTTCCGGTGCGCCGCCTGCTGCCCAGCCGCACTGCCCGTCATATCGGTCCCTTCATTTTTCTGGACCACATGGGCCCGGCCCATTTCAATCTGGATCAACGCGACAACGATGTTCGGCCGCACCCGCATATCGGTCTGGCCACCCTCACCTATCTGTTCAGCGGCGCGCTGATGCACCGTGACAGCCTGGGCAGCGTGCAGCGCATTGAGCCGGGTGCGGCCAACCTGATGATTGCCGGGCGCGGCATCGTGCATTCGGAACGCATTCCGGAGGACATCCGCAGCAGCGGTACCCCGGTGGAAGGCCTGCAACTGTGGTTGGCCTTGCCGGTGGCACTGGAAGAATGCGAACCGGCCTTCATCCACTACGACCGCGACGCCCTGCCCTCATGGCAGCAGGATGGCAGCCGCATACAACTGGTAGTAGGCCATGCCTGGGGCCGCAGCGCACCGGTAGCCTTTCCTGGTGATGCACTGTATGCCGTGGTGGACATGGATGCCGGCGCAACACTGGACATTCCGCCGGGCTTTGCCGAGCGCGGTATTTACCTGGCCAGCGGCAGCATCAGCCTGGGCAATGAAAACCTGGCCAGTGGCGAACTGGGCCTGCTGCCGGACACGGCCACACCGCTGCGCCTGACCGCCCGCGAACCCAGCCGCCTCGCCTTGCTGGCCGGCCCCACGCCGGACGCCCACCGCATTCTGGACTGGAATTTCGTCTCCACCCGGCTGGAACGCATCCGTCAGGCCAGGGACGACTGGCAGCAAGGACGCTTTGCTCCGGTGCCGGGCGAAACCGAGTTCATCCCGCTGCCAGCACGCGGCTGAGGTGCTTACTGGTGCGGTTTGTCAGCCGGGTAGGCATACACCACCCGGCCACGCTCCACCTTGCCAATCACCGGCACATTCAGCTCCAGCGCCTCGTGATCGGTGCGGCTGAACGGCTGCTTGTAGGTGGTAATCACGCCATTTACCGGCTGATGCAGGTTTTCCAGCGCACGCACAATGGCAATGCCATCCAGCGAGCCTGCCTCGCGGATGGCCTCGGCCATCAGCTTCATGCCGTCATAACCTTGTGCCGCCGAGGGCGGTGAAGGAATGCGACGGGTGTGGAACAACCACTGGTAGCCATCCAGAAAGTCGCGCCGCCGGGGTGTATCGTCTTCGGCCGGAATATAGCTTTGCACCATGCGCGCACCCTCGCCATTGGGGCCGGCATTATCGATGAAGTTGGACATGGACAGCGTCCAGCTGCCGATGATGGGTACTTTCCAGTCCATGCGTGACATGGTGTTGGCCAGCTCGGCCAGTTCCGGGCCGATGGCATAGGTGAGAATGGCCTGACTGCCGGCATTGCGTGCCTGCAGCAGCGCATTGGCCATATCCCGCTCCTGCAGGTTGAAGCGCGCCACATAACTGGGCTTAAGCCCGTTCTGCCCCAGCGCGCGTTCCAGTTCCATCAAGCCCTGATAACCGTAATTGGTGTTGTCGGCAAAAATGGCCAGCTTGCGATAACCCGAACGCTGCACCGCCTCGCGCACAATCAAGGGCGCTTGCAGGTCGTCCGCAGCGGCCACCCGGAAAATATAATTGTCAGTATTGCCATGCAGCGGAAACTGCCGGGTCAGGATGGCTGCGGTGGCCACCGCCAGCATCACTGGCACCCGCGCATCCTGATAGTTCTTGCTGGCTGCCAGCGCCACCCCGGTATTGACGAAGCCCACCACCGCCACCACCCGGTCCTGAGTGAGCAATTGCTGCGCCACCTTGATGCCACGCGCCGGGATGCCGCCGTCGTCCCGCTCCACCAGCTCGATGGGCCGCCCCAGCACACCACCGGCCTTGTTGATTTCGGCGGCGGCCAGACGGATGCCGTTGCGCATGCTCAGGCC
>NZ_JAELUD010000062.1:0-23142 GCF_016429185.1 Aquitalea sp. ASV11 | reverse complement strand
CAGCGTGCCCGCGAAGGCCATGCCAACAAGGCCAGCCGCAAGGTGGTGAGCCTGGAGGCCGCGCGTGCCAACAAGCAGGCTACCGACTGGGCCAGTTACACCCCGCCCAAGCCGCAGTGGCTGGGTGTGCGCCGCTTCGAAAACTACCCGCTGGTCGAGATTGCCGCCTTCATCGACTGGACGCCCTTTTTCCAGAGCTGGGAGCTGGCTGGACGCTTCCCGCGCATTCTGGACGACGAAATCGTCGGCGAATCGGCCCGCAGCCTGTACGCCGATGCACAGACCATGCTCTCGCAAATCATCAGCGAAAACTGGCTCGCCGCCAATGCGGTGATCGGCCTGTTCCCGGCCGCTACGGTGAATGATGACGATATCGACATCCGCAGCGTGGACGGCAGCGCCAGCCAGATGACCTGGGTGGGCCTGCGTCAGCAGCTGCCCAAGGCGGACGGCAAGCCCAACTGGGCACTGGCCGATTACATTGCCCCGGCAGACAGCGGCGTGGAAGACTACATTGGCGCTTTTGCAGTTACCGCCGGCATTGGCATCGAGCCGCATGTGAAGCGATTTGAAGAGGCCAATGACGACTACTCCGCCATTCTGCTCAAGGCGCTGGCCGACCGTCTGGCCGAAGCCTTTGCCGAGCTGATGCACCAGCGCGTGCGCCGCGAGTTCTGGGGCTATGCCGCCGACGAGGCACTGGACAATGAAGCCTTGATCGACGAGAAATATCGCGGCATCCGCCCGGCACCGGGCTATCCTGCCTGCCCGGACCACACGGTGAAGAAGGAGCTGTTCGCCTTGCTGGATGCACCGGGCATCGGCATGACCCTGACCGAAGGCTATGCCATGCTGCCCACTGCGGCCGTGTCCGGCTTCTACTTCAGCCATCCGGAGTCGCGCTACTTTGGCGTGGGCAAGGTGGAAAAGGATCAGGTTACCAGCTATGCCCAGCGCCGCGGTGTGACGCTGGAGCAGGCTGAGCGGGATCTGGCACCCAATCTGGGTTATGACGCCTGAGAGTCCGAACGAGTCACCGACAAGCCGCCTTGGGGCGGCTTTTTCTTTGCCTCCATCCTGGCTTGTGTTGCCAGCTGAGGTACGGTGTATTCGGCGGTCATGGCAAAGACATGACGGTTCTTGCCATGGCGCTTGGCCTGATACAAGGCCCGGTCGGCTTCCCGCAGCGCGGCACTCAGCCCGATGCGTCCGTCCATGCTGACGATGCCAACGCTGATGGACAGCTGGCGTTGCTGGATATGGCATTGATTGACCTGCTGGATGAGCTGGCAGGCCAATGCGTGCACCTGGCCATGGTCGGTCAGGCGGGTGAACAGGCCGAACTCCTCCCCGCCCAGCCGTCCGCATAGCGATACCTCCGGATGCCGGCTCAGCACGGTGGCCACCTCTTGCAATACCTGGTCGCCGACATCGTGACCAAAATCGTCATTGACGCTTTTGAAGTCATCAATATCCACCATCAGGAAATGTCCCATCTGGGCCGGGTACCAGGCTTGCAACTTCTCCAGCAGACTGCGCCGGTTGTCGATGCCGGTCAGGGCATCCTGAAAGGCCAGGGCTTCCAGTTCGCGGCGCAAGGTGAAGTCACGCAGCCGAAGGCGGCGGAACAGGATGTTGAGCATCAGGCCGGAAGTGGTACAGATGAAGACCAGCAAGACCAGCCAGGAGTCCTGGGCCCACAGTCGTAAATCCCCTTGTGTGCCTTGCAGCAAGACCAGCCAGATACCTGTGCTGGCCAGTAGGAAGGCCGGTGTGCGATGAAACACCGGCGCCATGGTGAGGGTGATGCACACCGCAATGGAAATTGCCCATGGGGCCGGGTCGGTGACAATCAGCATATTGAGCCTGAAACCCAGTGTCAGGCCTGCCAGATTGAGCAACATACCCAGCAGCAGGGTACGGTGATGACTGGCCAGCCAGGATAGCAGAATGCCAGCCAGCATGATCAGCAACACCAGTACCGAATTGAGGCTGTCGATTTGCCGGTAGCGGTGACTGAACAGCAGTGAGACCAGCCAGGCGAATACGCCGAGCATTTGCAGGTATACCGCGATGGGGCGCAATTCAAGAAAGGACTGATGCAGGAAATCGGCACCGTCTGCCTGGTCGTGAGGCATGAGATCTCCTTGTGAATGGGTACACGGTAATGGTGCTGGTGAAGGGCATCGCAGCATCGTGGCTGCTTGCACAGAGGTGGTCGACTGGACATAGGTGCAGGAAGTCACACCGTGCCGACTTGCGTTGCCGGCATGGGCGGGCACAATGCAGATGTCTGCCGCGCATCTGCTCTGGATCAAGAAAGCCGGCCGGCACCGGGTCTAGCATGAAATCGTAATCAGGTGGCATGACGCCACCCAGGACACCCACCAGGAGAAGCCGATGTTTCCAGAATTCCGTGAACTGATCAGCAAACTGAAAACCGAAGACGACCACTTCAGCCGCTTGTTCAACAAGCACAATGAATTGGACCAGACCATCAAGAACATCGAGGCCGGCATTGAAAAGGGCAGCCAGTTCGATGTGGAAGTGCTGAAGAAGGAAAAGCTCAAGCTCAAGGACGAGTTGTACGTGATCCTGAAAAAGGCTGATGCCTGATCACCACACAGGCAATAAACGAAAAACCCGCCAACTGGCGGGTTTTTGTTTGTTGCCCCAAGGCAGCATCAGGCTGGGTCAAGCTCGCCGGGGCGAATATCCTCGTCGGCATCCTCACCCAGGAATCCGCCACTCTGGTGCGCCCACAGCCGGGCATACAGCCCGCCTTTGGCCAGCAGGCTGGCGTGGTCGCCTTCTTCCACCACCCGGCCCTGGTCCAGTACGATCAGGCGGTCCATGGCGGCAATGGTGGACAGGCGGTGTGCAATGGCAATCACCGTCTTGCCTTCCATCAGCCGGTACAGGCTGCCCTGGATGGCGGCTTCCACTTCCGAATCCAGCGCGCTGGTGGCTTCGTCCAGCAGCAGGATGGGCGCGTCTTTCAGCATCACCCGCGCAATGGCCACCCGCTGGCGCTGGCCACCGGACAGTTTCACGCCGCGCTCACCGACATGGGCATCGTAGCCGCGCCTTCCCTTGGGGTCGGTCAGCGACTGGATGAAGTCATGCGCTTCCGCCTGGCGCGCGGCATGGATCATGTCTGCGTCGCTGGCATCCGGCCTGCCATACAGCAGGTTGTCGCGTACCGAGCGGTGCAGCAGCGAGGTGTCTTGCGTCACCATGCCGATTTGCGCCCGCAGGCTGTCCTGGGTGACGGCGGCAATATCCTGGCCGTCAATCAGGATGCGGCCATGCTCGACATCGTAAAACCGCAACATCAGGTTGACGATGGTGGACTTGCCCGCGCCGCTGCGCCCGACCAGACCGATTTTCTCACCCGGGCGGATGGTGAGGTTCAGCCCGTCCACGATGGTGCGCTCGCCACCATAGGAAAACCGCACCTGCTCGAACCGTACTTCGCCGCGGGTCACCTCCAAGGCGCGGGCATCCGGGCGGTCCACAATGGCCACCGGGCGCGACAGGGTGCTGATGCCGTCATGCACGGTGCCGATGTTCTCGAACAGGCTGGACATTTCCCACATGATCCAGTGCGATACGCCATTCAGGCGCAAGGCCATGGCGGTGGCTGCGGCCACCGCGCCAATGCCGACTTCGCCCTGGGTCCACAGCCACAGGGTGGCACCGGCGGTGCTGGCAATCAGCCCCATGCTCAGGATGTGGTTGACGATTTCAAAGCCGCTGACCAGCCGCATCTGGCCATAGGCCGTCTGCATGAATTCCTGCATGGCGCTCTTGGTGAAGGCGGCCTCACGCTGGCCCTGGGAAAACAGCTTCACCGTGGCGATATTGGTGTAGGCATCGGTCACCCGGCCGGTCATCAAGGAACGGGCATCAGCCTGGCGCGTGGACGCCTTGCCCAGCCGTGGCACAAAAAAGGCCAGGGTGGCGACATACAGCAGCAGCCAGCCGACAAAGGGCAGCAGCAGGACGCGATCGAAACTGCCCACCACGGCCACCATGGTGATGAAGTAGATCACCACGAATACCAGGATGTCGGTGATGATCAGCACGGTATCGCGTACCGCCAGCGCGGTCTGCATCACCTTGGCGGCTACCCGCCCGGCAAATTCGTCCTGATAAAAGCTCATGCTTTGCCCCAGCAGATGGCGGTGGAACTGCCAACGCAGCCGCATGGGGAAATTGCCGAACAGGCTTTGGTATTTGAACATGGCCTGCAAGGCAATCAGCAGCGGACTGGCCAGCAAAATGCCGCCCAGCAGCAGCAAATGCTCGCGTTCCTGCGTCCACAGGCGGGAGGGCGCCACATGGCTTAGCCAGTCCACCACCGAGCCCAGCATGGAAAACAGCAGTGCTTCAAAGGCACCAATGGTCGCTGTCAGCAGGGTCATGCACAGGATGTAGGGGCGCATGCCGCTGGTGGCGGACCAGACAAAAGGAAAGAAGCCCTTGGGAGGCTGTACGGGAGGAGTATCCGGGTAGACTTCCACCCGTTTTTCAAACCAGGAAAACATAAAGATCGTCCTTGTCCGGACATGGGGTCCGTTGAGGTTGTATGGGTGTATGACCTTAGCTTGAAGCGAAGCAATCAGCAATGCTTTTTTTGCATGGCAGACGGCGGGGAAGGTCAGCCGGGCAGCCGGATTGGCAAGAAGTAATATGTTTATGGCATGGTTGCCGGCAAGCGTGGCAAGGGTGCGGGACAAACAAAAACGCCTTGCCGGGTGGGCAAGGCGTTGTGCCTGGTCAGGCGATCAAACGTGTAGCTGCACGATCTTGAGCGGATGCTGGCCATCCAGGCTGGGGAAGTCTTCTTCCGGGGTAATCCACTCCACCGCCTGAATCGGACGGCCGGCCTTTTCGGCACTGCGTTTGAGCGCTTCCAGCCAGGCATTGCCATCCACCTGGGCCACGTTATTGCAGCAGATCAGCACCCCGCCCGGCGCGGTGCACAACAGCGCAGGCTTGAACAGGGCCTGGTAGTCGTTGATCAGGTCCACCACGCCGAAGGGGCTCTTGGCGTAGCGCGGCGGGTCGAGGAAGACCACATCGAACTGGCGCGCTTCCAGCGTGGGGAAGGGCGGCATTTTCTTGCCGCGTACCATCTTGGGCTGGCCGATGCCGGACAGCTGGCGCAGGGCGGCAAAGGCATCACTTTGCACGCAACGCGGGCGGGTAGTCAGGCTGTTGAGCTTGGCATTGGCGCGGCCCACGGCCAGGCTGGATTCGGCAAAATCCACATTCATCACGAAGCTGGCACCGCCTTTGGCCGCAGCCAGGCCCACACCGCAGGTGTAGGCAAACAGGTTGAGCACGCTCTTGCCTTCAGCCAGCTGCATCACACGACGGCGACCGGCGCGCAGGTCGAGGAACAGCCACGGGTCCTGGCCGCTGTGGCGGGCGCGGATGTGATAACGGATGCCCAGCTCGTGTGCCACGCGGTTTTCTTCGGCCACGGCCTGTTCCGCCAGGCTCAGGGTATTGCTGATGCGCGAGTTGGCATTGCTGCGGTCGTTGTAGACCAGTTGCAGTTCAGGCAGGCTGGCGGCGTAAAACTGGCGGATTTCATCCAGCTCATCGTCGCTCAGCGACTGGTGGAAGCTCTGCACCAGCAGCAAATCGCCATAGCGGTCTATGGTCAGGCCGGATACCCCTTCCACACTGCCATGAAACAGGCGGTAGCTATTGGTATCTTCTGCCAGCAGGCGGCTGACAAGCTCGTTGCGGCGATCGGCGGCGGCTTGCAGCAGGGTGCTCAGGGTGTGGGACATGAGGGGCTTTCTTTCTGGAATGAGGGCAATTGTAAGCCCTCGGGGGGCATGCCTCAAAATTAGCACTAAGCTGTAAGAATTCATTGGCTGGCTCGACCCATGACAGACAGCCAGATCACGGCCAGTGTGTGGCCATTTTGCGGAGCAGAGCATGCAGGCAGCGCAGGAATTACTCAAAACCCTCTACACCATGGCCATGATGGTGGAAACCCGTGACGCCTATACCGGTGGCCATTTATGGCGGGTGTCGCGTTTCTCCGGCCTGCTGGCGCAGGAAATGGGGCTGGCGCGCGGCGAGGTGCTGCGTATCATGCTGGGTGGTTTTCTGCATGATCTGGGCAAGATTGGCGTACCCGATGCCATTCTCAACAAGCGCGACCGTCTGACTGACGACGAGTATGCGGTGATCAAGACCCATCCGCAGCAGGGGGCGGATTTGCTGCGTGAGCATCCGCTGGCCGCCCTGGCCATGGAAGCGGTGCTGATGCATCACGAAACCCCGGATGGCCGAGGCTATCCGGCTGGCCTCATCGGCGATGCCATTCCCATGGTGGCGCGCATTGTCGGCATTGCCGATGCCTTTGACGCCATGACCAGCCACCGTCCCTACCGGGCAGGCATGCCGATTGCGCGGGCGCTGGACATCATTCGTGAAAATCTGGGCAGCCAGTTCGACCGCACTTGCGGCGAGCACTTCATTGCGCTGGGCCAGGCCGGCAAGCTGGAACACATCGTCGGTCACAGCGAAGCAGGCATTCCGTTGCAGCAATGCCAGGCCTGCGGTCCCATCATCGCCATCCCGCGGCGCATGCAGGATGGCGATACCGTGCATTGCCCCTCCTGTGGCGGCGGTTATCGCCTGCACCGGCAAGGGTCGGGACTGGCACTTGCCCCCACCGGAGAGCAGGACCCCTTGCAGGTGCAACGGCCGGTGGTGGACCACGAACTGGTGGCCGAGCTGGTGCAGGAGGCATCCGCCTGCTTGCAGCCGGTGCGCCAGACCGGCTGGCTGGCGCGGCTGTTTGCCTGAGCTGCGCCGCATGCCGTGCCGGAGGATTGTGTCAGCAAGTGTTAAGCGCGGGGTGTAAGGCTAGAGTTACAGGCGTTTAGCCGGTAGGCTTGAGTTCTTTGTCATGGCCATTCCGGCCGTCTTTACTGCTTCCATGAACGACGCGTCTGCATCCTTGCGGCATTGCCGCCCTTTCTGGCATTTCTGGTTGGCCCGTGTATTGCTGACGGCCGGTTTTCAAATTCTTACCGTGGCCATTGGCTGGCAGGTGTATGCACTGACCGGCAGTGCGCTGGACCTGGGCCTGGTCGGCCTGTTGCAGTTTTTGCCACGGGTGCTGCTGGTGCTGGTGACCGGCGCGGTGTCCGACCGTTTCGACCGGCGGCGGGTGGTGGCTGTCAGTCTGGCCATACAGGCGGTGGCGGCAAGCGTGCTGCTGCTGGGTAATCTGGGCGCGGGCTGGCAGGTCAGCCGCGGGCTGATCTTTGCCCTGTCGGTGGTGGTGGGCTGCTGCCGTGCCTTCGACATGCCGGCCATGCAGTCCTTGTTGCCCAATATCGTGCCGCCGCGCCTGCTGGGGCAGGCCATTGCCATGGCAGCCTCGGCCAATGAGGCCGCCACCATCATCGCCCCCGCACTGGGCGGTTTTCTGTATGCGCTGGGGGCGGAACTGACTTATGGCTTGTCTGCCGCCAGTTTCCTCGCCTGCCTGCTTCTGGTCAGCCTGCTGCCTTCCAGCCGGGTGTTGCCCACCGGCCAGCGCGTGTCGCTGGATTCCCTGCTGATGGGGGTGCGTTTCATCCGCAGCCGTCCGGACATCCTGGGGGCGATATCGCTGGACCTGTTTGCCGTGCTGCTGGGCGGGGCCACGGCACTGTTGCCCATTTTTGCCCGCGACATCCTGCTGACCGGCCCCTGGGGTCTGGGCCTGTTGCGCTCGGCACCGGCGGCCGGGGCCTTGCTGATGTCAGCCTGGCTGATGCGCCACCCCATCAGGCGGCGCTCCGGTCACATCATGTTTGCGGCGGTGGCGGTGTTTGGCTTCGCCACCATCCTGTTCGGCCTGTCCAGCAGCTTCCCGCTGTCCTTGCTGGCGCTGATGCTGCTGGGTTCGGCCGATGTCATCAGCGTGGTGATCCGCGGCACGCTGGTGCAGCTGGAAACACCGGATGACATGCGTGGCCGCGTCAATTCGGTGAACTCCCTGTTCATTGGTGCCTCAAACCAGCTTGGTGAATTCGAGTCCGGTGTGACGGCGGCCTGGCTGGGGGCGGTTCCGGCCGTGGTGCTGGGTGGTGTGGGGACCTTGCTGGTGGTGGTGCTGTGGATGCGCTGGTTTCCACAACTGGCACAGCGCGACCAACTGGCACCCTGACGCGCGCCGCGCATGCTGGCATCATTCATGACTTTGGTATATTAATGTCGGCCTGATACGCTATCAGACCGACTCAGCACCCGACTCAGGAGAAGTGCCATGCATGCTGTCAGCCCAAAGCTGACTGACTGGTTGTCGCAATTGAACCAGCTTATTCGCCGTTTGCAGGACAGCGGCTACAAACCTACCGCCATCGGTGCCCGCGAGGCCCTGGCCAATGTCACCCGCACACTGGTGAGCCCCGGTCCCGATATTGCCTGGGTGAATGATGAAATCGTTCACGGCCGCGATTACAGCGTGCCGGTGCGCATTTATCATCCGGCACCGGACGAGGCGCGCCCGGTCTTGTTGTTCTTGCACGGCGGCGGCCATACCGCGGGCAGTGTCAGCGTGTATGACCCCATCAGCCGCAGGCTGGCAGCCGCTACCGGTTGCGTGGTGGTGGTGCCGGAATACAGGCTGGCACCGGAGAACCCTTATCCGGCGGCATTGCACGATGCTTATGCCGCTGCGCGTGGCGTGTTTGCCGCACTGGATGCCCGTGGCCTGCCGTTTGTGCGGCAACTGGCCCTGGCGGGCGATTCAGCCGGGGCGGCCCTGGCTGCCACCGTCAGTGCGCGTTCGCAGCACGATACCGCCTTGCAGATTGCCGCCCAGATACTGATTTATCCCAGTCTGGACTACAGCATGAGCCTGCCGTCGATTACCGAGAATGGCGAAGGCTATTTCCTCAACAGCGACCGCATTGCCTGGTATTTCGACAATTATTTCCAGCGTGGAGAGGACCGGCTGGCAGCGTCCCCGCTGCACATGACCGTGACGCCGCGCATGCCGGCCACCCTGGTGGTATCGGCCGGTTTCGACCCGCTGCGCGACGAAGCGCTACGTTATCTGGACAAGCTGCAGGCCGCAGGCGTGGTGTGCGAGCACCTGCATTTTGATGACCTGATCCATGCCTTCCTGAACATGGAGCAGCTGGTCGCCGACGAGTGCGCCCGCACTTACCAGCACATTGCCGGTTTCCTTGCGCGCCAGCTGGCGCAGGTGGAGGCCTGAGCCGCCTTGCGGCATGCTCAGCCCTGCGGCAGTTCGCGCAGGGTGAGCCATAGCCGGGTGTCGAACTCCAGCTGGTGGTAGTCCGGTTCCATATGGCAACACAGCTGGTAGAAGGCCTTGTCGTGGTTCTTTTCGCGCAGATGGGCCAGTTCGTGCACCACGATCATGCGCAAAAACGGCTCTGGCGCGTCGCGGAACAGGCTGGCAATGCGGATTTCATGCTTGGCCTTGAGCTTGCCGCCTTGTATGCGGGAAATCTGGGTATTGGTGCCCAGCGTGCCCTTGACCGGATGCTGCTGGTTGTCGAACAGCACCTTGGTGGGCGCCGGGGCATTCTTCAGGTAACGCTGCTTGAGCGCGCTGACATACTGGTACAGCGCATTATCGCTTTGTACCTGATGGCTGGCGGGGTAACGGGCCGCCAGCCACTGGCCGAGGCTGCCATCATCCAGACGGGCCTGAACCTGGGCAAGCAGGGCGGGCGGGTAATGCAGCAGATATTTGAGGGCAGACATGCCGCCAGTGTAGCAAAGCGCTGGCGGCTGCGGCGGATCAGGCTGCCACGCTGCCGGCCAGCAGTGCCGGCTGCTTCCAGCGGTAGCACAGCGCAACGGCCTTGCTGCCATCCGGAGCCAGCACACTTTCGCGGTCTACCATTTCCCCACCCATGCGGTTGTAGAAGCGGCGGGCATCGCTATTGGCTTCGTACACCCACAAGTGCATGGGGGTGCCGGCTTGCAGGCGATGCGCCTCGGCGGCGGCAGCCAGTAACAGGGTGCGCCCCACGCCACGGCCTTGCTGACCCGGCAGCACATGCAGATTGTCCAGCAACAGGCCGCGCTCGGTTTCGCCATCGGGCAGCAGGCAGACAAAACCTACCGGCTCACTATCCCACAAGGCCAGTTGTACCCACAGGTGATTGTCGTAGTGAAAGCGGCGGGTCCACATGGTGTGGCGTTCCGTCGGGGCGACATGGTCCAGATAGTCGTCGGACAGGATTTTGCGATAGCTGTTTTGCCAGCTTTCGGTATGCAGCCGGGCAATCAGTGCGGCGTCGTCGAAAGTGGCAGGGCGCAAGGTCAGCGAAGTCATGGAGCGTGTCAGAGGGGTGTGGATCTTGGGATTTTACGACAGGCAGATGACATTAAGGTTCGGTTTACATACAAATTAACGTGGTTGACGCAAGGCTTGCTGGCTGATGGGGGTAGACAGGATGATGGAGGTGCGGGTTTCGCCCAGATGGTTCACCCGTGCCACCAGGGCTTCCAGATGCGCCACATCGCGCGCCAGCAGTCGGAACAGGTAGGAGTCGGCACCGGTGACGTGATGACATTCCATCACTTCCGGCATGCTGCCCAGCAAGTCCAGCAGCTTCTTCTTGTAGGGCTGCGGCACGGTGATGCCCACCATGGCCGACAAGGTATAACCGGCCTTTTGCGGTGCCAGCCGCGCATGATAGCCCTGAATCACGCCGGACTCCTCCAGCCGCCGCACCCGTTCGGATACCGCCGGCACTGACATTTCCACGGCCCGCGCCAGCTCGGTGAGCGACAGCCGTGCGTCCTGTTGCAGGCACTCCAGAATCTTCCATGACTTGCTGTCTATTTCCATGCTGTACCTCTTTTGCTGACATCAAGGGGAATTGCCTTAATTTATCAGCTCTGATTGGTATTTGGCCTGAAAAACAGCATGTGCAGGACGGATGTGGCTGGGCAGACTATCTGCATCAACCGGAGGAAATACCATGTTGCTTGCAGAACTGTTTGTCCAGGCCATGCTGGTGGGGGTGGCTATTGCCGCACCGGTAGGCCCCATCGGCCTGCTATGTATTGAGCGCACCTTGCAGCAGGGAGCGTGGATGGGCTTGGCCACCGGTCTTGGGGCCGCCACGGCGGATGGCATTTACGCCATGCTGGGGGCGATGGGGATGACGGTGTTGATCAGCCAGCTGACGGCATTGGCCCTGCCGCTGTCGCTGGCGGGCAGCCTGTTTCTGGCCTGGATGGCAGTGGGCATGCTTGGGCGTTCTGTCCGGCCGGAGGCAGACACAGGCGGCAGTGTGGCTGCCAGTCTGCTACGGGCCTATGCCTCCACCCTGGCGCTGACACTGGGTAATCCGATGACCATCTTGTCCTTCGTGGCGGTTTTTTCCAGCTTGTCCGGCCATGCCCGGCCCGGGGCGGCTGAGGCCTGGGTGATGGTGCTGGGTGTGGTGGCCGGCTCGGCATTGTGGTGGTGTGTGCTGGCGTTTGGTCTGGGCAGCGTATTGCGGCGGGTGGGACCGCGTGGCAGGCAATGGCTGGACCGTGGCTGTGGCCTGTTGCTGCTGGGCATGGCCGGCTGGATGTTGTGGCAGGCATGGCCGCACTGAAACCGCCGGGTGCTGCCGACAGATTGGTTCCTTTCAAATAAGCATGATTGGCTCTGTGATGGAGCCGCTCATTGCCCGGATAATGGGCTGGTCCAGTTGAGGAGTCACCAATATGTCGAATTTGCGCCTGCCCTATATCGAGCTGTCCGCCCCTGCCTTGCAGCATCTGCGTGCCATCAAGCAACAACTGGCTGAAAGCCCGCTCGGGCGCAATCTGGTAGAGCTGGTTTACCTGCGGGTTTCGCAGATCAATGGCTGCGCGTTTTGTCTGGACATGCACAGCCGGGCGCTGCGCAGCGGCGGCGAAACTGCGGCGCGGCTGGACACGCTGGCCGGCTGGCGACTGAGTCCGCACTTCAGTGCGCGGGAGAGGGCTGCGCTGGCCTGGGCCGAGTCGGTGACGCTGATTGCCGGCACACAGGCTGATGACGCGGCGTATACCCCGTTGCTGGAACACTTCAACGCTCAGGAAATCTGCGACCTGACCATGGCCATCGCCAGCATGAATGCACTGAACCGGCTGGCCATTGCCATGCGCCAGTAGCGGCACCGGGCGGTGAACCGGATTGGCCCTTGATCAATCGTGTTGATGGAGTATTGCGATGAGCCTGTATTGCCCGTCTGCTTTTCGTGCCGAAGCTGAGTATGCCGCGCGCGTGATGGCGGATAATCCGCTGGCCACCCTGATTACCCCGGCGGCAGACGAACTGTGGATCAGCCATGTGGTGCTGTTGCCTGATCCGCAACATCCTGATTGCCTGCTGGGCCATCTGGCGCGGGCCAATCCGCATGCCGGGGTGCTGTTTGCACAAGACAGCGTGGCGGTGTTTGCCGGTGCGCATGGCTATGTGTCACCGCGCTGGTATGTGTCCGATGGCATGGTGCCTACCTGGAATTACCGGGTGGCACATGCCCATGGCCGGGCAGAACCGGTGGACGGCGCGCAGCTGGGTGAACTGTTAAGTCAGCTGGCGCGTCATTTTGAAGGCCCGGATGGCTGGAGTACCGATGCCATGCCGCCTGGGGCGATGGACGCCATGCAGCGCGGCATTGTGGGTTTTCGTTTGCCGGTGACGCGTTGGGAGGTCAAGGCCAAGCTGAGCCAGAACCGGCTGCCGCAAGACCGGCAGGGGGTGATCCAGGCGCTGGAAGAGGGCGACGAGGCGGCACGGCAGCTGGCCGCCGCCATGCCACGGCCTTGATGGATTGAATGGTTTAGTGCGGCACTTTCAGGGCTTCCACTTCCACCAGCACGTTACGGCTTTCATCGGCCAGCCATAGTTGGCCATCCTGCACGGTGGCGGTCAGTTGCATGCCGCGTTGGCACAGCTCGGCCAGTTCGGCCTGCGTGGCGGTGCTGATGCGGTAGACGCTGAGCTTGTCCAGCTTGGCCAGCTTGTTTTCGATTTGCGGCCACCATACTTCGCTGGAACGACCACCGTAGGTATACAACACCACCTTGTCGGCGCGGCTACAGGCTTTCTTCAGCCGCTTTTCATCCGGTTCGCCCAGTTCTATCCACAGTTCGATTTCGTCGCTGTAATTCTTCTGCCACAGCTCGGCCTCGTCATCGGCACTCAGGCCACGGGTAAAGCTGAGGGTTTCGCTGGCATTGAGCACAAAAGCAACCAGGCGCACCATCAGGCGCTCCACGGTTTCGGACGGGTGTTGTGCCAGGGTCAGGTTATGGCTGGCGTAATAGCCGCGGTCCATGTCGGAAATCGACAGACCGGCTTTGTAAATGGTGGCGGTAAGGGCCATGAGTGATATCCGGGTTGCAATGTTGGCTGCACATGGTCCGGTGCGGCTGCCGGCCGGTGCAGGAGTATGGACTTATTGTTCAGGCTGGCTGATGCACAGCAGGCTTTCGCCTTTCCAGTTGATGCTGGCTTCCTTGCCGCGGATGGTGAATTCGACATTCTGACCGGCGTAGCGGGCACCGCCGGTGACCAGTTCCTGCTGGTGCAGGATGGCCTGGCTCTTGCCACGTACCAGCCGCGCGGTGGCGGGTTTGGTACGGTAAAAAGTGGCCAGCACGTCGTTGTTGCCGCCACCGCCGCACAGATAATGCAGCGGGGTCAGCGAGGGCGCCAGTTCCCAGCTGGCCTGCAGTTCGGTAATGCGCAGGATGTAGGTATCCCCCAGACACATATGGGGGTTGTCGTTCTTCATGCAGTCCTTCAGGTTGTGCGCCCAGTGGCGCTGCTCCTGTTGCAGCTTGCTGACGCTCAGCGCGCCTGCCGGCGTCTGGCGTGCCTTGTCCATGGCCTGGGTGTATACCTTGTCCAGCCGGTTGCCCAGCCGGATCAGGCCTTCATCCTGGCACAGCATGGTTTCCATGGGGTTGGCCGGCTTGTTGCAGTCAAATTCGGTGGCCGCAATGGTGGCAATCGGCGGCGTCACCGCGGCGGGTGGCGTGCGGGTGCTGCTGATGTTGCCACGGCCTCCGCTACGGTCCTGTCCGGTACCAAGCGAATGCGAACCATTCAGGGCATGCGCCAGGCCGGGTGCAAGCAGCAGCAAGCAGATTGCAATGGGTACGGGACGGAATTTGAGCATGTGGTATTGTGCCACGTGCAGCCCCGTCCTGCTGCATCATTCCGCAGGATGATTTCCCAGCATGGGCAATTGTCTGTAAACTCGCCCGCTTTCGCGTCTTGCCAATCGGCGCACAATGCAGGCCTCATCCCGCGGCCACCCGCATTCAATTCAATTGTTTACCGTCAGCCTAGATTGGTGTCGCTTACTGCGATCAGGCAGTCGCAGGAGTGTTGTATGTCCGATTTAAGCTTTGCTGACCTTGGCCTGGCCCAGGATTTGTTGCGTGCCGTGGCCGATACCGGTTACACCGTGCCCACCCCCATCCAGGCCCAAGCCATTCCGCAGGTGCTCAAGGGTGGCGATTTGCTGGCCGCCGCGCAAACCGGTACCGGCAAGACCGCCGGTTTCACCCTGCCTTTGCTGCAATTGCTGATGGGCAAACCGTCGCGTCAGGCGGGCAAACCGCGCGCGCTGGTGCTGACCCCCACGCGTGAACTGGCCGCCCAGGTGGAAGAGTCGGTGCGCGAATACGGTAAATACCTGCCGCTCAAATCCATGGTGATGTTTGGCGGTGTCGGCATCAACCCGCAGATTGCCGCCTTGCGCAAGCCGGTGGATATTCTGGTAGCCACGCCGGGCCGCCTGCTCGACCATGTCAGCCAGCGCACGCTGGACTTGTCTGCCGTGGAAATCCTGGTGCTGGACGAGGCCGACCGCATGCTGGACATGGGCTTCATCCACGACATCCGCAAGGTGCTGGCTCTGTTGCCGGCCAAGCGGCAGAACCTGCTGTTCTCGGCTACTTTTTCTGACGAAATCAAGACGCTGGCCGACAAGCTGCTGGATCAACCCAAGCTGGTGGAAGTGGCGCGCCGCAACACTACCAACGAGCTGGTGGACCAGCGCGTGCATCTGGTGGACCGCGACAAGAAGACCGATCTGCTGATCAAGCTGATCCGCGATCACAACTGGTATCAGGTGCTGGTGTTTACCCGTACCAAGCACGGTGCCAACCGTCTGGCGGAAAAACTGGACAAGATCGGCATTCCGGCGGCAGCCATTCACGGCAACAAGAGCCAGAATGCCCGTACCCGCGCGCTGGCCGACTTCAAGAATTCCACCCTGCAAGTGCTGGTGGCCACTGATATCGCCGCCCGCGGCCTGGATATCGACCAGCTGCCGCACGTGGTCAACTTCGAGTTGCCCAATGTGCCGGAAGACTATGTACACCGTATCGGCCGTACCGGCCGAGCCGGCAGTCCGGGCGAAGCGGTATCGCTGGTGTGCGTCGATGAATTCAATTTCCTGCGTGACATCGAGAAGCTGACCAAGCAATCCATCGCCCGCTTTACCGTGCCCGGCTTTGAAGCCGACCTGAACGTGAAGCCGGAACCCATTCCGATGGGTGGCAACAGTGGCCGTGGTGGCCGTGGTCAGGGTGGCGGTGGCCGTCAGGGGCAGGGTGCCCGCCAGGGCCAGGGTGGTAGCAAGCCGCGCCACGAGCAGCAAGCCAAGCCTACCGGCCATGGTCATCGCAGCCCGACGGGCAACACACCGCGCAACAAGCCGGCAGCGGCTCAGCCGCAGGGCACGCGTCAAGCACAAGCCGCCAAGCCTGCCGCTGGCCAGACGCAGCAACGTCGCAGCCAGCCTGCGCGCCAGGTTTCGGCCTTGCTCTCGCCGGGCAAGCGCTAAACTGACAGGACATGGCAGCGGCACTTGCTGCACGCTGCCCATGTTTGCTGTCCATGGCCCGGACTCGTATCCTGATGGATCGATAGCCGGGCCATTTTTCCATCATAAACAAAGGCATATCCCGGCTAGCGCGGGGAGGTCCGGCACAAGGCTGTCGGTGGTCAAGTACTCCTGATACGGAGCAGGACATGATTGCAGCATGTGCAGCCCCTTGGTGGCGTAAAGCCCGATGGCTGGTCTGGCTTGGGCCTTGTGCTGCCGTCTTGTGCGGCATGCCGGGGCTGGCGCATGCCCAGCGTTCTTCCTCCTTGCCTGCAGATAAGATGGCCATTGTGCTCAGTGCCGATGACTGGCCGCCTTATATCGGCACCAATTTGCCGGATAATGGCATTTTGTCCCGCGTGGTGAGCGCTGCCTTTGCCCGCAGCGGCGTGACAGTCCGTTACCGTTTCATGCCCAATAACCGCAGTCTGCAATCGGCCCGCAACGGCATGGTGGATGGCAGCCTGGGGTGGGCTCCCAGTCCGGACCGTCTGCAAGACCTGCTGTATACCAAACCGGTTCTTTCCGCGCGCATGGTGTTTTTCCAGCAGCGCAGCCATGTGGTGAGCTGGAAACAGCTGGCCGAGCTGTCCGGCATGCGTATCGGCATCACCATTGGCAACTATTACTCGGATGAATTCGACCGGCTGGTGCGTCAGGGGGTGTTGCATACCGACGGTGCCGCCGACGACCTGAGCAACTTCCGCAAGCTGCTGGCGCGGCGTATCGACCTGTTTCCCATTGAAGAAGAAGTCGGCCTGTTTCTGCTAGGTCGTCACTTCTCCCGCGCCGAGGCTGCAAAACTGCAGCATTCCCAGCCCTTCTGGCGGGCACCGCTGCATGTGGTCATCTGGAAAAAGCATCCGCATGGTGCCGAGCTGATTGACCGTTTCAACCGCGGTTTGCTGGCCATACAGCGCAGCGGTGAACTGGCACGTCTGGTGCAGGAAACCCGACAAGCCTGCCTGCGCAGTGCTCAACCGGCTGCTGAGCCGGAATGATGGGCGATCAGCGCTTCGGCTTCCGCCAGCAACTGGCCGGATAGTGCCGGGTCGGTCACCGCCCGTGCCAGCAGCATGGCACCCACCATCAGGCTGAGCTGGGCGCAGGGCGTCAGGGGTGTGGTATCGGAATCACCATCCTGTCCGGCGGCGCTTGCCAGGGTTGCCAGCTGTTGTTGCAGGCTGGTGGTGAAGGCCTGACGTGTGGCCGGTGTATGCCGACTGAGTTCGCCGGCCAGTGCGGCGGCCACGCAGCCGGTGTCCGGGAAGTCCCGATGCTGGATGCTCAGATAATGTTGCGCCACCGACAGGCGTTTGCTGCCAGGTGTTGCCAGCTGCATCTGTTGCTGCCATTGCTGATCGACAGATTGCATGGCCTGCTGGCAGGCTTGCGCCACCAGGTCTTCCTTGTCCTTGAAATGCCAGTAAAAGCCGCCATGGGTCAGGCCCAGATCTGCCATCAGGTTGGCAATGCCAACTGCGGCAATGCCTTCGGAACGGAAGCGTAGTGTTGCCATGTCCAGAATGCGCTGGCGGATGGCGGTTTTGTGTTGTTTGTCGTAACGCATGCTGAATTCTTAAGCCGGATGATCTTTATATTATGGACATAATATAAATAATTGCCATGTGAATCAGCAAGATAGCGCTTAACAATAAACTTGTCCCAAGTGACAGGATGGCTTGCTTTAGGTCGGATGGGTTTCTATTCCTAAGCGTCAGGACTCACGCACATGTCCAGGAGTGTCCAGATGGTGCTCAAGCTCAGGGATTTCCGCCTTATCGTCGAACATGCCAGCGATGCCATCATGGTGACTGAAGCGGCCCCATACCATGCTCCCGGGCCGAAAATCGTCTACGTCAATCAGGCATTTTGCCAACTGTGCGGCTACGAAAAGTCAGAAATCCTGGGTCGCAATCCACGCTTCCTGCAAGGGCCGCAAACCGACCCGGCGATGCTGCACGATATCCGTGCGGGGCTGGAGCTGGGGCGTCCGCTACGCATGCAACTGCTCAATTATCACAAGTCCGGACGCAGCTACTGGGTGGAAATGAGCATCATGCCGCTGCATGACGACAACGGGGTGGTCAGCCATTTTGTCGCCATCGAACGGGATGTCACGCACTGGCACAGCGTGCAGGATGCACTGTATCTGCTGGCGGTTACCGACGAGCTCACCGGCCTGCCCAATCGACGGATGTTTGCCGAACTGGGTAACAAATACCTGCACCTGGCGCAGCGGCAGTCAACGCCGCTCAGTGTGGTGATGCTGGACCTGGATCACTTCAAGCAGGTGAACGACCGCTTTGGCCACCAGATGGGTGACAGTTTGCTCCGTGTAGTGGGCCGTGTCCTGAGTCAGGGAATACGTGAAAGTGATATTGCCGGCAGGCTGGGGGGCGAAGAATTCGGCCTGCTGTTGCCTGAAACCAGTCAACATGAAGCCTTGCAGGTGATACACCGGATACAGGCCATGCTGGATGGCGCGTGCCAGGCCGCCAGCTTGCCTGCGGCAGCCTGCGTCACGCTCAGCGTGGGTCTGGCCATGCTCGGTGCCGGGGACAAGACCCTGGATGACATTTTGCACCGTGCAGACGAGGCACTTTACGCTGCCAAGAAACTTGGCCGTAACCGGGTGGAAATCAGCCTCTAGCAGTGGCATGCCGTCATTTTTGCCGCCACACCCCAGGTGCTGATGGCTGTAACGCTTCCAGTGTCAAATCGTTACCACACAAGGGCTTGGACACGCAGGAAAGCATGGATTTATCCCGATGTCTTGGCTATTCTTGCTGCCCATACCGCACTACAAACGACGGATAAGGTTTCGTCTTTCGCCGCGGCATGGGAGAAACCGTGTTCTCATCTGGCAAATCTGCACAGCCCTGGCTGACACGGGCGAAACAAGCCCTGTGGCAGGCCCTTTCATTGTGGCTGCTGACATGGTTGTCGGTCTGTTTGCCTTACTCGGTGGACTTTGGCAGGCTGGCCCCGCCCTTGTGGCTGCCGGCCGGTTTCTGTCTGGCGCAGGTCATGTTGCGCGGCTGGTCTTGCTGGCCCGGCTTGCTGCTGGGTCTTTGCCTGGGTCTGACATGGTTATTGCCGCAACATGTGCTGCTCGCGGTGGGCATGGCTGCTGGGCAAACCGTGGCAGCCTTGCTGGCCGGGCAGTTCCTGCGTGTGCACAGTGGGCAGGAGCCGCCATTTCACCGCTTGAGTGGTGTACTGATGTTCCTGTGGTGTGGCGTACTGGCCAACACCCTGCTGGCCAGCCTGCCGGCTTATCTGCTTGTTACCCCCTCCTTGTTGCCCTCAGCCGAATCGCACTGGTCGTGGCTGTTTTCCCGCTGGCTGGGTGAGGTCAATGGCATTCTGGCACTGACGCCTGCCTTGCTGTTTCTCAGCCATGCGTCTTACCGCAAACAGCAGCTCAATCCAGCCGGCTGGCTGGAAACTGCCTTGCTCAGCCTCAGCACCCTGAGCCTGGCACTGGTAGAGTTCATCTGGGCTGATTTCCGCCACGGTGTGGCGGCGTCGCTGTGGCCATTGTTTCTGATTGCCTTGATGTGGGTGGCGTTTCGCTGTCGTCTGGCGCTGGCTTATTGCCTGCACGCAGTCGTAGTGGTGCTGGCCTTTGTCGGCGTGCTGCTGCATAACGGCGCGGCGTATCAGGACCCCGGGCTAAGTGGCATCGCTACTGCCGGCATGTTGTTACTGGTGCAGTCGCTGGGTTTGCTGGTGTTTGGTGCACTGGTGGCCGAACGGCGCCATGCCGAGGACTGGCTGCGCCGTTCCAACCAGACACTGGAAGCCAAGGTGGCAGAGCGCACCCGGCAACTGGCTCAAAGCGAAGCCCGGCTGAAGCTGATGGCCGACGCATCCCCCTTCCCGCTGGTGATGAGTCATCTGGATGGTGGCGCACTGATTTATGCCAATGCGCAGGCGGAAAGCCTGTTCCAGTGCCAGCTCAATGGCACGAGCCGCCGGGTGCAGGATTTCTATATCGATCAGGAAGCACGCAAACAGGTGTCGCGGCTGCTGCATGGCGAGGGTGCGGTACGCGATCATGAAGTCCGCTTGCACGACGCGCATGGCCGTCAGTTCTGGGCACTGATTTCCTGTTCGCTGGTACATAGCGACCAATCGCTGTATGTCATCAGCGGCATCAACGACATCAGTGAACGCAAGCGGCTGGAACACAGCCTGCACGAGGCAAACGACGCCTTGCGCCAGCATGTGGCGGAAATCGAATCCATGCATGTCGGCCTGCGCGAACAGGTGCGGCGCGACCCGCTGACTGGCCTGTTCAACCGCCGTTATCTGGATGAAATCCTGCCGCGCCTGCTGGCGCATATGCTGGCACTCAATGGCACGGTGGCGGTGATGATGGTGGATGCCGATCATTTCAAGCGCATCAATGACAATCACGGCCACCCCTGCGGTGATGCCGTATTGGCGGCGCTGGGAGCCTTCCTGCGTGACCGTTTCCGTAGTGGCGACGTGGTATGCCGTTATGGTGGCGAGGAGTTCTGCATCCTGATGCCGGGAATGGCGCTGGACGTGGCCAGTGAAAAGGCCGAGCAACTCTGTGCCGACGTGCGGCAATTGCCCATCCAGGCGCTGGGGCAACAGTTGCACATTACCCTGTCCATCGGCTTGTCGGTTTGCCCGCTGCATGGAGAGGACCCGGCCAGCCTGATACAGGCTGCGGATGCCGCCCTGTATCAGGCCAAGGCACAAGGCCGCGACCGGGTGTGTCTGGCAGGGTCGAGTCAGCCAGCCCTGTTTTGAACCAGCTGCTGCCTGACGCCTATTTCCAACCACCAGGCCAGGCTGCCCAGCAGCACACCCACCAGCAAGGTATCGGCCACTCGCTCCACCACGCCATGCTGCACCTGTGCCACCGGCATGACGGAAAGCACCAGCAGCGTAAGCCCGGCAATAAACCCGCGAAAGCTGCGTTGCATCAGCATCAGCGCCGTGGTGAGAACCAGACACATGATCAGCATGTGGATGGCCGGTGGCGGCTGCCACCAGGCCAGCAGTGCCGCCAGCACGCCACCCAGCAAGGTGCCGTATACCCGCTCCTTCACCAGCCATAACATGCGCTGTGGCGAGGGATCGATAATGCCGACCACCAGCACCGGCAGCCACCAGGTATGGGGCAGATGCCATCGCCCCCCGGCCAGCCATGCCAGACATCCGCACAACAGCAAGTGCCAGGCATAGCGCCGGACATCATCGCGCGCGGCACCCGGTAACACCCGGTGCCAGTCCGCCAGTCCGTAATGGCCTAACAACAGGCCGTAAACCGCACCGCAAAACGCCAGCAACGCATGTTGCCCGGTGGGCAGTGTGGACGCGGGCATCATATTGGCCAGCAGCAGGCTGAATAGCCAGAACTGCATGCCCTTGTGCAAGCCATGCCGCGATACTAGTGCCATGATCAACAGCATGCCCGCCAGCACTGGCAGCATCAGCCATTCCTTGCCGATACAGGCCTGACCCAGCCATTGCATGGCCGGCAAGCCCGCGAGGGAGTACAGACTCAGGCGCTTGGCCAGCAGCACGATCATCATCGAATAGGCTGCGCTCAGCGTGAACGGAAAAATCCAGCTGGCGGGTTGATCGCTGAGGGCAAACAGCATGGCCGGAACAAACAGCAGCGTGCTGGTGCTCAGCGCGTACAGTAGCCGGAAGCGTACATGGCGAATGGTGGCAAGGCCGCGCAGGGCCAGGCGTGGAAAAGTCATCAGGGCTGTCCCCGCAGGTTGGTGGGATGGCGACTGTTCCATCATAGGCAAGCCTGCGGAACGGGTCATGGCCGGGCGGTAGCCATGCCGGCGGGCGGGGGGCGTGCTAACATTTCGCCATGGAACTCTACAGATTATTGCAACAGCAGGGCTTCGGCAGCCGCAAGGAATGCCGCAAGCTGGTGGAATACGGTTTGGTGGAAATCAATGGCGAAGTGGCCGAGGACTACCGCCAGGAATACTTGCCCGCCGACATCGAAGAACTGGTGGTCGATGGCGAACCGTGGCCATTGCAGGATGGTGCCATTTATATCCTGCTGCACAAGCCGGATGGCTATGAAACCTCGCACAAGCCCATGCACCATCCCAGTGTGTATACCTTGCTGCCCTGGCAATTTGGCAATTTGGGCATATCAGCAGTCGGACGACTGGATGTCGACACGACCGGCCTGCTGCTGCTGACCAATGACGGCCAGTTTGTGCATGCCCTGAGCTCGCCCAAGCGCCATGTGCCCAAGTGCTATGAAGTAACCCTCAAGCATCCGGTGGTGGACGATCTGGTACGGCATCTGCTGGCCGGGGTGTTTCTCAAGGACGACAACGAAAAGATTGCGGCAGACCAGGTCGAGGTGGTCGATGAAATCACCATCCGCATGACCATCACCCAGGGCAAATATCATCAGGTGAAGCGCATGGTGGCTGCGGCAGGTAACCGGGTGATGGATTTGCACCGACTGAGCGTGGGTTCAGTCGTGTTGGGTGATCTGGACGAAGGGCAGTGGCGCTACCTGGAAGCGGATGAACTGGCCAGTTTCGGCTTTGGTCCAGACAAATAGGTTCAACAGCGCGCGCGTTTACAACAGCTGGTGCAGCTTCTGCATGGCTTCGTGCATGCCGCTGACACTCTCGATATGGGTGTAGCCAAGGCTGCGCAAGCGGGCGGCGGCCAGCCTGGCGCGCTCGCCGGTGCGGCAATACAGGGTGAACGGGGTTTCCGGTGTCGGAATGGTGCTGGCAGCCTGTTGTTCCAGCTGTTCCAGCGGGAGTGAACGTGCGCCCGGAATATGCTCGGCATGAAACTCCTCGCTCGAGCTGACATCAATCACCAGTCTGCTGGAGCCGCTCAGCAAGCGGTGTGCGAATGCCGCAGCAGTCACGCCACCAAGCAGTGCACCAAATAGATGTTTCATGATCTTGCCTGTCTCCTGACCGTGCTATCTGAACAGCAGGCACGTTCTTGTTCCATATTGCAGTTTTGCATGCCTTTGCCATAAAGCGCATTGTGGCAATTACCTAGTCAGCGCTTTATTCCAAACGCCCGTTTTTCTGCATGCACAGGGCATGCGCAGTGTCAGGCCCAACTCCCAAGCCAACTCCCAAGCCAACTCCCAAGCCAACTCCCAAGCCAACTCCCAAGCCAACTCCCAAGCCAACTCCCAAGCCAACTCCCAAGCCAACTCCCAAGCCAACTCCCAAGCCAACTCCCAAGCCAACTC